>DASUMD010000065.1:0-3339 GCA_036277875.1 Nitrososphaeraceae archaeon | reverse complement strand
TGGATAAAGAAGAAACCAGAATTGTTATAAGACTTGAAACAAGAAGATTTTCCAAAACTACTACTATGATTGAAGGTATTGATCCAAAGTTGAGCGACATACAACACATAGTAAAAGAATTGAAAAGTAAATTAGCATGCGGAGGAACAGCTAAAGACGGATTTATAATGTTGCAAGGAGATCACAGGGAAGATGTAAAATCTTACCTCGTTAAATTTGGATTCACCGAATCTGCTATAGAAGTTCAATAGTCATTATTGACCCTGACAATTTTTCATTATTTTATTATATTTTTTTACATGAATCCTAGTTTAATGTTGGCTTTAATTTAGTTGAAAAAATAAAACAAAAAATAAGAATTTTGTAGGTTTGACTTTTTTGTAATTTACCAGTGATGTTTTTCGTCAGGAATCAGACCTATCTGCCCTGATTCGAAATACTTGTCCAGTTCTTTTATCCAGCTTTCCTTTGCAGAACCGCCACCTAAGCCCTTTCTCCTCATATAGAAAGCAATTACTGCAAGCAAGAACACTGCAAACATTATTGTTCCAAATATGTAGACCATTACATCGTAGAACAAAGGATCGTACGATGGACCGATTTGACCGATTAGATTGTGTAGTGTATTTCCAATCATTGTAAAAAGTCCTTCTACTCCGCTCATTATCTATTAGCACATTAATTCTATGATATATACATTTTGGTGAGACGATTAAAACGGGGCAAAAAACCAATCTAGGAATTCAGGTAAATACGAAAATCGAAAAGATATCAAATCTACTCATAAATTTAAAGTCAAGTTATGAGAGGGGAATGGAACGATAGAAATTTTGAAGTTAATACAAAAAAAAGATTACTGAATATAAAATAAAAAAATAGTAGTAAAGTAGCGCTATGCGCTTACGGATTTTTTACCTCTGCTCATCACGATGAATGCAGCAGCTACGGCTCCAAATATTGCAACTATTGCAGCAGTGTATATTGCAGCGTCACCAATGTTCTTGCCAAAGAATGCAGTTCCAGAACCATATGCACCAGCTTGTTGAGCATTAGATACTTTTTCCTTAGCCAGACGGAGTTGTTCTTCTACACTAAGGGCTCCGGTATCTTGACCCGTTGTATATTGTGCACTCGCGGTTTGATACAAGGTTAATGCTAAAGGTCCCATTGCAATTAGTATGGCTGCTATTGTAACGATGGTAAGTGAGTTCATACTAAATTTGTAGTTTTGAATCGAATTATATAACCTTATTGGTGTTAAAAAAATTTTTAGCATATTTTGCAATGTTTCTACTCTTAGAATTAGGAATTTCTAGTCAATGATGCATAAGTAACATTTAAGATGCTCGTTATTGATTCCTACTTAAATGGCTCGAATTCACGCTCACACCCATGGAAAGTCCCATTCAACACGACCTATTTCTTACAATGTCCCCTCTTGGATAAATCAAAAATCAGAATTATCTACTATCATTGTTCAACTTTCAAAGGATGGGCTCAGCCCAAGTGAAATCGGGACTAAAATGAGAGACCAATATGGGGTTCCCTTAATAAAACCAATATTGGGAAAGGGAATAAATCAGCTGCTTGAAGAAAATAATTCTACACCAGAGATGCCCGAAGACCTCAACCAACTTGTTCAAAAGGCATTGGCCTTGCAGAAACATCTCAAAGTGCATAATACTGACAAAAGGAATATCCGATCACTTGAATTAATAGAAGCAAAAATTCATAGACTATCAAGATATTACAAGAAGAAAGGAAAAATCTCACAAAATTGGAAATACGCCGCAGTAATCGCTCGACTTGAATAATGAATTAAATGGGTTATACCGAATTTTATGAGAATATAAACTCGATTGGTGAGAAAGTAAAAAATCTAATTGATGAAAGAAAGGATATCTTAATAGTATCGACTTCATCTTGTGATGGAATTATTTCTGCAAGTATGTTAATCAAAGCGATTTGGAAGCTGGGTGGAAAGGCAACTGCCCGTTTTTTGAATAGATTCAATGTAGATACCTTGTCTGATTTAAAGAATGAAAATCATGAATTTTATATATTTACTGACATTGGCACTGGGCTATCAGAGCTTTTTAACAAACTTTTTTCGAATGACTGGATTATATTAGATCACAAGAAAATTAATTTCGCTGAAATAGCTACAGATGATAATAACGCCATTCTAAATCCATGGAAATATGATATAGACGGAAATAACGAAATTACATCCGGCGGTATTTCTTTTCTCTTAGTCAAAAATCTAGATAAAAAATTTACAGAACTATCTCCTCTTTCAATCGTTTCTGCGCTGGGAGAATATCAGGATGTTGGTGACAAAAGATCTCTTGTTGGTATTAATAATGAGATATTAGAAGATTCTAAAAAAAACGGCTTGATACAGACAGATATTGATCTACTCTTATCTTTTAATGAATTCCTGCCGATTCATGAATCTATTGCCAACACGTACATTCCATATTTATATGGACTAACATCCAATAGCGAGAAGTGTCTTGAACTCCTAAACAAAACGAATATTACTTTGAAAAAGGACGGAAGATTAAAGACAATCTACGATATTAATCAAGAAGAAAAGTTTCTCATATTAGAAACTATCAAGAATCATCTAAGTTCTCAAATTGAATCTAACATTGATAACTTAGAAAATATTCTGATAGGTTATACCTATGTACTCCCAGCCGAAGAATATGGTAGTCATCTTTACGACGCTCGTAGATTTTCAGAGTTATTAAACTCGTGTGCTCTAAATAGTAAAACTGGATTGGGTATGAGCATTTGCTTGGGTGAACGATCAGGTTCTCTCGATGAAGCTGAAAGGGACGTGCAACAATTCAACAAAAGTTCCCAAAAATTAATATCAAAAATACTCAGAGAAAAATGGAGGATTTTTGACAAGGGCTTGTGTCTATTCATTAATGCGGATGGTATCATTGAACCAGACTATGTTGGTTACCTGTCGAGGCTATTGAGTTCCCATTATCAATTCATGAATAAAGTGATAATCATGAAAACAGCGATTGATGAAAATTATTCTAAATATTTCTTTAGTTCTCTGATTAAGGGAAGTATTGATGTGGAACAAATGACAAAGGAATTATCAGATTCGGTTGATGGTATTTCGGTGACATTTAACAATTCCGACGTACATATTACTATCCCCCCGGCGCAGGAGAATTCACTGATGTCTATTATTTTAAAACAAATCAAAAAGATTTCGAAATGAAAGAAGGGTTTAAAATAAAGTCTAGTATGAAAATAGAATTTGATAGTAAAAGGGAAATAGATACAATGATTAGTGTATTAACACCAGACAAT
>DASUMD010000064.1:0-2355 GCA_036277875.1 Nitrososphaeraceae archaeon | reverse complement strand
ATCGATCGAATTCAAGTTTAATTTAAATACCACTACCTAAACACACAACTTTTATGGGTTCGTAGCTCAGCCAGGTAGAGCGTCTGGCTCTTAACCAGTCTATATGGGTTAAAATGTCGTGGGTCCGAATCCCACCGAACCCGACCTAAACTTTACCATTATTAGTAACATACTGATATATTATTGAGTCGAGTCTTTTTCTGTTTGTTTCGTATTCAGATAGGAAATTTTAGGATTTTTTGAAATTAGAGGACTTTACCTAATGAGTTCGAATCCCATTCTGCTTGAATCTAAGTAATCTTGGAGTTGACACCGATAATTGTTTTATGTGGTTTATAATGTACCTTCGTTCTATATAATTAGCGAAGATATAGTTGTTAGGAAAGACATTGAAAAGTATTGAGCCCTTTACGCCAAGCGCAAAAAAGAGTTCGAGATTCTGTGCTGGATGCGGAGAACCTGCAACAAAGCTAGTCAAATACGATACTGAAGGGGCAATAATAATTGAGAAATATTGTGATAAATGTGCTAACGCAATTGAAGATAGTTCACAAAAGCATGCCAATTAAATTTACATAGAGTCATCAGTCACAATTAGAGAAGGCAAGCCTAATACAACTAATTGAACGGATTTTGTAAACAAACTTAAGTGTATGAAACCCCAAGTTCCCATTCTTTCCTTATTCTGGGGGCTAAAAGTTATTTCAAATTTAATTTCGTTCACCCGCTGGTCCGAATTGTTAACAGCATGATTAGTACCCGACCCACAAGCAAGGCTCAAATGTTTCTATATGTTAGGTACTTTCATTATGCTACAAAGCTTAAAAGGAATTAAAACCATCTAATACTCGTTGTTAAAATGCTTTCTGATGATATTATGAATTATTATGCAATTTTAAGAGTGTCACAGTACGCAAAATATAGAGAAATTAAAGCCGCCTATAGACTTCTAGCTTTGAAATATCATCCAGATAGAAATAGTTCGCCTGTTTCTGAAAATAGTATTAAAATAATAAATGCTGCTTTTGAAATTCTTTCAGATAAAGATAAAAGAAGACAATATGATGAGAAGCTAGTTAACAGTATCATATTACATAGGAAAAAGGAGGAGACAAAATCACATACATCCTCTTCTCATGCTAGTAGCAGTACTGCTTATTCTGATTCAGATTATAACAATAGTCATGATAACTATGACAACACTTACCTAAGAAAAGGTAAACGAAACGGATTGGATGTGAAATCAGAAGGGGAATCATCGATAAGAAAATTGCTCGGTAAAACGAAAGGTCGTTACCATATAACTATTGAGCCTAGCCTGTGCATGGCTTTTGGAAGCTGTGAAACACTTGCTCCAAATGTTTTCGAAGTAGACAAGAACAAAATGCTCAATCCAAAAGCAATGGTAAAGTCAGAAACTGGTAATGATTTTGAATCAATACTTAATGCAGCTGAGACATGCCCAACTAAAGCAATCATATTAAGAGATAGGTATACTGGCAGACAGATTTATCCTTGAAGTTATAAGAAATAAGGATACGAGGGTAGCAAAGACTATTTGGAAGGTGCATCTAAGTTTAAGCCTGTAAAGGTTGAACTTAAAGTTTCAAATGCAAAAGGGACAGATGAAGTCAACAACCGGGTCAATGAAATTACAAATCAATGTGGATTTTACGTCAGAGCATAGACGGCAAGAATTTTATATTATCTACACTTATTTCATTGCGAAAGCATTTGGAAAGCGATGATGAATCAGCAAATTTAGTAACAAATTGGATGTTAGAATCTAATTTTTCTAGTGAAGAATTTGAAGACTATCATCAAGCTCTTTCCATGTTTAATAACATATCAAAGAATGGAACGCAGGTTATTTTATATGAAATAAAAAAGAGTCCCGTGGATGGGTCTATTGTAAAGAAAACTCCGGTACTAAATTCTAAAAAAGCTAAAACTAAATCACGATCATTTAATAGAATCACTTATAGAAAATCCGGAGATAAGTCTGATGATCATCCGAAAAACAAAAATAAATTCAAGGACTTTAAGGTAAGGATTTTTCTTCTTATCATTGTTTTGCTTACCTTTATTGTCATAATGTTTTTTATGAATAGTATTGCAGGAGAATCGTCAAACGTTATGATGGTACACCAATCTATATTATTTAGAATCGATAATCCGAGTTACTTTTTACATATTTAATATAGGTCATCTTGGGTTATAATTAAAAATTATTCTGACTTGCATTTTTTGTGTTTAAATCTTAAAATCTTCAAGTGTATGGGAAATTATGAATCTGATTAGTACTACAACATATCAATATATTTACCTGCGTATAAACTGGATAACTGTATTATC
>DASUMD010000063.1:0-3195 GCA_036277875.1 Nitrososphaeraceae archaeon | reverse complement strand
TAGTCCTTTATCCCTCTTCTTGATTTGCGCGATTGGTTTTTTGTTAGTGTTTGAAGAATTCTCAATTTCCGTAATTTCCTTTGCCATAACGCTTATACAGCTAAAGCCTAGCTTAAAAATATTATTTTACTAAAAAATAATCCAATCAGGGTTGAAACTATTTGATTCGAGGTCATTATATTGCGTGATAGGTTAGGAAGTTAAAATTAGGTAGCTTCCAAAAATTCACCTGCATTAATTCGAGCTTTTTGCCCATTAGTTCTATCTTAAATTCATTCATGGATTGCATGTTGAATTATCTAATTTACGCAATTTAGGAACAGCAAGATGTTCTAAGGCGGCCGTCATGCTAGCTATTATCTTCACCCTTAAGTTAGTCCTGTCTTTTCTGATGAAAATAAAACGAAAGCTTGGCTCAAAAAGTTATCATATCGGATAATAATATGGCGAGTGTTAATTTTCTGAATTCAGGAGAAGGCCCCTTTCATAGTGGCGCGAAATTAGTGGAGCCACAGCTTGTACAGACTTCGGATGACACGGACATTTTTGTACCGCACGAGCTACAAATTTTGTTTCTGTAAACTGGTCTGAAGAAATTAAAATCTAATGACCTATTAATGCAATCCTTCAATTCATTATCCGTAAGATCACTAATGTCTACATTGAGTGAAACTCCACCGTTCAGTAGTTTATCGATCGAGTTACTTGATTCTATTATGGGACCAGAATTTGAAAGTAGATCTCTGCCATTAATAAGAAGTCCTTGGGAATAAGACTTTATCATCGAATCATTACCGGCTTGATGGGACAAGTTTCCATATTTTTCTGAGTCTAGAGAAGCTAATCGGGTATTACTGTCATCTGTAATCATGGCAATTCGTATAGAGTCGTCTCCAGCTAGTTTGCCTTGATCCGAAGCAACTTCAACAGCCGTATGCAATACCTTTTGAATAATTTCTTCTCCATCAAATTCATGTCCTAGTATATTGTATACTGACTCTCTTATTCCTGTCAAATTAATCACTAGATTCATCTTGCTTAACTGCATCATTTGTGTAATATTGGCCATTACTGGTAGCATTTCTCTCCTTATCATTTCCAAAATAGAGTTCTTTCTTGCCAATAAAGCAGAAATAGCTGGTTTTATCATCAGTGCCAATCTGGCTCTGAAATAAGTTTCATCTTTATTCGATTGATAAGCTAATCTGGGCAGATTAATTGCTAATGACTCCAAGCTTACAACCGAACTTGATTTCTGATCCAATTCAGTTTTTACTATTCCGATATGGCTCCTGTAATTCTTAGACACAGACAAAATTCCTCCATGCTTGACAATATTTCCGATTAGATCTGTGTTTGCCCTCAGGGAATCTTGATCATTACCAACTAGAGATAACGCAATAGTGGGAATAGGGGTATAGTCCAAATATCTCAGGTAAGCAGCTAAAATGGATCTAGTAATTGAACCACCTTCAATAGAAATAGGAAAAGTAATTACCGGAAATCCTGATGAAGAATATGATCTAGAAATGGATGATGAAATAAATGCCCGAGAAAATGCAGACTCTATATCTTCATCACTTCCTTGAATCTTATTTGAAATTGTAGAAACAAAGCTATCAAGTATCACCTCCCTAGAAGCTTCTCTGCTTAAGACCGAAACCAACACGGGCAGAACTGCCATGATATCGTCAAGTGTCTGGATTGGCTTAACTCTTGAAACATTCAAATATTTTCCTTTAAAGTTCAAGCCATTTTCAATAATATTCCTAGTATCAACAAAAACTGTATCGGGCATCAAGTTCCATAGCCCAGTGTTCGATATGTTTAGTTCGCCAGCAAGATGCATATCGGTAATGTCTTTGGGTAACAAATTGAACAGCAGATTTTCGGAAAAAACAGCAAGAGAAGTTTCTGATAAAATACCTTCTACTCCATTTCTGCTATATAGAGGGTTGTTAAACATATCAGAGATATCGGATCCTGGAATACCTAATCTGGCTAGTTTTGATCTAAATTCCTCATATCCATGCTCGATTAAAATCGAATTCACGGTCTCCCTAATAAGCGAGGATGTAAGATATACAGTTTGGAATTTGTAAACTTTGTTTTCCACTTCCTCAGTGATTTTGTGCGCTTGCTCAAGAGGCATACTCGCCTCTCTAACTAGCGATTGAGTTATCCTATTTGAATTAAATTCTTCGATTGAATGTCTCGAAGTTCGTACATACATTTTTCCACTTTCAATTATAGATCTCTCTTCGATTTGTCTCGCTAAACTCAGCACTAATTTTCCGAGATTGGTAATTGTATATCTTCTTTCGGCCTTATTTAGTGCTACAAGAGACTGCCTCAAAAGTTTCCTCAAATGGTAAGCAAATTTACCAGATTCTTTTTTAGATTTAAAACCAGCTAACGACTTCAATTCTGAATAAGTTAAAGGTCCTTTAGAATTTAGAATACGAAGTATATCTATTCTGTTAGGACTTGCCATTACGGAGAAGATCATCCTAACTCTTTTTGCTGCTTGTAAAATTCCACTAGGTTTAGTTTCAGTCTGAGTTATTAGATCATGGCTAGCCTCTATCTCCATCTCACCCGATATTATCTTGAGATAATTTAAAATTGGGTCGTAAATAGTTATTGACTAACAGTACAAAACAATTTACCTACTACGTATTAGAAAATCAAATCTAGATCATTACTTCGTTTTCCTCTACTAAGGAATCATATTCATTCCGGTTTTTAACCACATTAATCGTAGCAGGTATGTCGGGTAACCTTTGTCTTGTCTCTTCCTCAACACTCTGTTCCACTTCGCTCAATATTTTTAGCGCTTCTTCATCTACAGGCATGGATATTTTTACTTCAGGACTGACATTGTAATTTAGAATTTCTGATGAAGCGTTTGTAACATCGTTCAATACCTCATGCGCCGTAGGTATTACCATTGAAATATCTTTCTCAATGTCTTTTATCAAATCTATTGTTGGATTTATTGTATCCATTATAACAGCAAATTCACCAATTATAGTAGAACGTAGCGCCACAACTTCAAGAGACATTGTCATGTTTCTCGTCGTATGCTGAATTTTATGTATATTTACAAGCTCACCAGCTAGTGCCTTGGCTCGAATATTGTTACCCACTTTGATGTTTTGTACAATTTGTTTTCTAAAATGGGTATCCATCATA
>DASUMD010000062.1:0-2447 GCA_036277875.1 Nitrososphaeraceae archaeon | reverse complement strand
AAAATACTTTATTGATGTGAGTATTCAAAAATAGTCAAAATTGAGTATCACGAACAAAAAAGTTAACAATAATGAAGGTAACAGAAAGATAATGAGTGATTCCAAAAATCCCAAGATAAATGAAAGGATATTTCTTTTATGTGACCAATGTTTCTGGACTGTAACATGTCTTAGCAAGAATTATCTCGAGGAGACATTGGCTAGGAATAATAAATGTCCTCGTTGCAATCAGGATCAATTATCCAGCTTTCCGGTAATGCCTAATGATTCATTTACGTACAGCTATTCTAAAAAGAGAGGTATTGAGCTAAATTTTGGTATTAGAAAGACATGATATTACCGATTTGGAATCTATTGGTATATATGGTTCTTCCAAATAAAATCATTAACAGAAATTAGTATACTGTAGCATGATACTTGATACATTTAGGAAAGTAAATAAACTAAAATGATTTTATTCTATGTTGTGCACTAAGCTAATAGGTCAAACACCGAGAGAACACCGCTTCATGACTGGTGGGTCGCCCTTTATTACCACCGATTACAGACCCACCAGTTTAGTAGTTTTCGGCTTTGATTTTCATAAGTTTAACTAGCCAATTCATAAAAAGATGCATCGATTCATTATGAATAGGTATAACCACTAACTCAAAAACTATTGTTATAAGCATGGCTGTTGGAAACTATATAATGAAAGATATCAAGGAGTTGTTGATTCCTACTGCAGGACGTATAGATCTTTCCAAATTTGATCCTGATGATACATTTGGTAAAACCAGAGACGAACTCGATGACAAACTACCTAAGCTTAAATCAATAATGTCAGAGTTACAGTACAAACTCTATGTTGAAAATGAAAAATCACTTTTAATTGTTCTCCAAGGCATGGACACTTCTGGAAAAGACGGGACAATAAGGCATGTGATAAGTGCCTTTAATCCGGTGTCCTGTAGAGTTGAATCATTCAAGGCGCCGACATCTGAAGAACTAGCACATGATTTTTTATGGAGAATTCATAAAGCAGTACCTCGAAAAGGGTTTGTAGGAGTGTTTAATCGTTCTCATTATGAGGATGTTGTCGAAGCTCGTGTTCAGAATTTGGTAGCTAAATCCATGGTTATGAAAAGAATTAGTCAGATCACACAATTTGAAATAATGTTAGCAGAAAATAATGTGAAAATATTAAAGTTCTATTTGCATATAAGTAAACAAGAGCAAAAAAAAAGACTTCTCGAGAGATTGTCAGATCCAGAGAAACAATGGAAGGTTGCTGAGGACGATCATAAAAAGAGAAAAAAGTGGGGAGAATACATGAATGCCTATACAGATGCAATTAGTAATTGTAGCATAAAACAGGCTCCTTGGTATGTTATACCGGCAAACAAGAAATGGTTTAGAAATTGGGCAATTTCAAAAATAATCACAAATACTTTGATAGAAATGAAAATAAGATACCCGAAATCTTCTCCTCATCATACAAACATGAAAATTTAGGCATATTTTTCTAAATATTAACTGTATTTTAGGTAGTGATATGACAGTCATGTAAGATTCAAGGTTATAAGCCGGCAGGAATACAAAATTTTTTACGCTATACAACATTTCGTTAGTAAATTGGCATCAGTAGAGATGAACTGAACTTGACTTTGTTATTCATAATAAAGCTTCTCAAAATTAGAATGTTGATTCAAATTAATTCGATACATTAAAAAGATGTATATGCTCACCATATAAAGACGATTTGAATTGAAATGACGGAACCATATAATGGTAACAATAATGGAAATCCGGCATCACCGTCCTTGAATGAAAAAGTTCCTAGAAAAGCCTGGATGTCATTAGCAATTTTAGGTTCGGCACTTTTAATTGCTATGTACGGTGAAACCATGTTACTACCTGCAATACCCGATATAATCGAGGAATTTGATATCTCTTACAATACATCCTCATGGATTCTTTCTGCATATCTTATTGCAGGGGCTGTTGCAACACCGCTCGGTGGAAAGCTCTCTGATATCTACGGTAGGAAGAAAATGATAACTATCATATTGATTATCTATATTATCGGAATTACTTTAGGAGGACTTTCAACTAATTTTGCATTTCTGATAGTTGCCAGAGTAATCCAAGGAATTGGCATCTCTATGTTCCCTATTGCATTTGGAATTATACGAGATCAGTTTCCAAAAGATAAACTTGCGATAGGTGTGGGTGTGTTCAGCTCTATGTTCGCGGCTGGTTCCGTGGTTGGTTTAGCATTGGGAGCGAATATAATAGAGAATTTTGGTTGGCGAACTACGTTTTTTTCAATTGTATTTGTTGCCATAGGATTATGGTTTATCATAAGGAGATATATTCATGATGAGAAAGAATCTGTGAACGCGATTGAGTCACAAGAGATACATTATTCTTCTGATACCGTTGACAATAAGATAAATGATCCTGAT
>DASUMD010000061.1:0-6067 GCA_036277875.1 Nitrososphaeraceae archaeon | reverse complement strand
TATATTATTTATAGTAAAAAATATACAATAGTTACTTTGAATTACAATTATTGGCTAAATCGTCAATGTGTATTTGTAATAATCATGGCGATTGCAAAGGATTGATAATGGAGAAGGAAGTATTGAAAAATTTCTGTTCCTGTAACTGTCACGATAGCAGTTATCAATTAATCCGAAATTCAATTGCATCTAACAAAATTGACAGTCTTGGCAATTCCGGTGCAAATCAGAATATGCATTACTAATATGTGGTTCTAATACCAGCCATAAATCTACAGAACCACATGATTATTTTAAGGCAGAAATGCACATCTATCCAAGATGATCAAATAAATAACTGGTTAAGGAAGAATTGGTAGTAAATACCTTTGCCAATATTCCTAATTTTGGGAACAATAATTCCTACTGTACAGAAATAAGGATTTTTCTGCCATCTATTTCAATTTCCTTGTATTCAATGCCCACTAATTTGTTAGGAGTTATGATTACCTGTTTTACTCTTACGTAGTACGCTAATTCATTTTTATAGTTTTCAAGTGACAATAAATCATCTGAATCTAGGTTCGAGATATGTGCAGATGATAATATTTGTGTAGGAACAAAACCCCTTTCCTTTCTCAGTTGTTGTATATTTCTTGCAATATCCTTCATAAGACCCATTGAAATCAACTTGCTACTTCTAGTGGTATCAATAAACACAGCGACATTTTCTTGTTCAGATTCCATCATTATATATGGTGTTTTTCCAGTATATGAAAACTCAACATCGTCTAATGACAACTCTATTTCACCAGACATGTGCTTTAGATTGAAATTGCTTTTTGAATTTAATTGGTCAAACAGATCACCATAGTTAACTTGATTAAATGATTCTAAGGCATTCTTTAAATCGTTCTTTAATCTAGGAGCAATCTTATTTACTTTGAGCTTGGCACTCAGGCTAACAAGATTCTCCGTATTCAGAAAATTAATTTTTTCAAACAAATTACTAAAATTCGCTACTTTAATATCTACAGACATGGTATTGAGTTGTTTCTTCAATATTTCTGATAACCCGCTTGATTCAAGAAGATTTCTATCTTGAGTACAAATTACAACTGTATTAATGGGCCATCTTCTTTTAAATTTCGCCTTCATTCTGGCTGCATTAACCAAAGAAATAACTAGTTTCGATTTGTCTATAGTATTTTCAATTTCATTATTTACCAAGTTGGTGTTAATTTTTGGCCATGATTCGAGCAGAACTAAATCTTTTTGTTTGAAACATAATAAATACAGATAATTTGTTATGTAAGGACAATACGAATGAAGGAGTATGTCAATCATCAGTAGTGTGTATCCTAGTACTGCGTATATCACATTCCTTCTCTCTAGTGTTTCCATACTGTCATCCCATATATCATCCCTAGTCATAGGAACATAAGTTTGGCTGAGACTATTAATTATGAAATCTTCCAATTCCTTTGCTCCATCGTTTAACCTACAGGAATCTAACGATAAAGTTACTATCTTAACCAACGATTGTAATTTGGATAAAATCCACGCTTCAGTCATAGTAAAATTGTTACTTTTTACGATGGAGTCCAGATCTATATTTTTAGTATCAAATTTGTCATATGTACTGTTCTGAATCAAGTATACATGAAGATAATAGAGAGTACTTAGCACCTGATATGGTCTAGCCCCCATTTCACTTAGGCTAAAGCTTAGGGATTCAATAGGTGAAGACTTCCACATGAAATAGAATCTTATTGCATCAACCGAATGGTCGACCAGAAGTTTATTAGCGTCCAGTACATTACCCAGACTCTTACTCATTTTATTTCCCTTTTCATCTAATATGTGTCCCTGAAATAGAAACGATTCAAATGGTGATTGGTCCTTGTTTTGCATTATTACATTTTCCATGAGTAAAGTATATGCCCACCCCCTTGTCTGATCTATTCCTTCGGTCAGAAATTCAGCCGGTATTAGATCCTCGTACTCATCATCCGAAAATGCAGCATAAGGCGATGCACCGCTGTTATGCCAGGTATCAAGAACGAAGGATTCTCGAATCATAGGAATGTTACATTTTAAGCAATTAATCTCGATATTATCTATCCATGGCTGATGCAATTCAAATTGCTCCCCGTCAGGCAACTTTGATGCTCTCCTGATAATTTCATTTCGGGAAAACAAGGGCTCTTTCAAACCACATTTGATGCAGTTCCATATTGGAATAGGAGTACCCCATACCCTTTCTCTCGATATGCACCAAGGTACCTGTTCCTTTATGATTTCCACAAATCTGTTTTTTGGAGATTCAAAAAAGAAATTAACATTTGAAATAGCATTCATTGGTTTATTATCAAGTTTATCAATCATGTAAAAATATTCACGCCTCGCAAGCCAGACAACCTTGTGATTCGAGCGCCAACAAGTTGGATACTGATGTTTGATTTTACCCAACTTCAAATAAGCTCCTGCCTCCTTCATTTTTTCTACAACCAAAAGATCCGAGTCGCGTACAAATTTTCCGCTAAATATCCCTGCTTTCTCAGTGAATTCCACTTTATCATTAATGGGCACAAATATTGGAACGTGCCGTTTGACAGCTGTATCAAAATCCTCTTGACCGTTTGCTGGTGACAAATGAACTATTCCGCTACCAGTACTTGCATCAACGAAATTTTCTGCAACTACAAAATGTACTTTCTTGTCGTCACTTAGTTCCTTTAGTCCAGGTATTATAGCTAATAGTGGATGGAGATATCTTTTGCCATCCAATTTTACGCCTTTAATGACCTTTTCAACAGTAAAATTTTGAATTCCAAGTTCATTCATCAAATCATTAAGCCTGGCATATCCAATAATCCACGTTTCGTTTTCAATTGAAACATAAGCATAATCGGCTTCAGGATTTACGCCTATCAGTTCATCAGTCACTAAAGTGAACGGCATAGTTGTCCACACAACTAGAAAAGTGTTTTCTTCCTTTAGCCTCATTTTGTAATAAAAGGATGGATCCTCTAGTATTTTGTAGCCCTGGTTAACCTCTGCGTTGCTCAATGAAGTTTGACAGGAAGGGCAGTATGCGACTACTCTAAACCATTCTTTAAGAATTCCCAGTTCCCAGGCTTTTTTAAGTACTTGCCACTCCCTTTCGATGTATGCATCTTTAAAAGTCCAATACGCATTTTCATAATCAAACGACATGCCAAGAAGAGCGTCAACTTTGATCCATTTTTCAGCATTTGTTTTGATTAGATCCTTACATGCCTCTACAATTTTTGGGATACCAACCTTTTTGATGTTTTCAGCTTTACTGCCAGTTAATCCCAAATTTTTTTCTGCCTGTAATTCGACTGGTAAACCTTGGGTATCCCAGCCTGCTCGGAATACAACTTTATATTTTTGCAGAGTTTTGTATCTGAACCATAGGTCTTTGATGATACGTCCTCTAAGATGACCCACATGTGGCTCACCATTTAAGGTAGGCGGTCCCTCAACAAACCCAAGTGTTCTTTTGTAAGATGATAACTCTTTGTCAATTAATGATTGTATATCAATCTTGTTAAGGTATGAATTAATTTGAATTTCAATTTCCTTTGGATCATATTTTGTTTCTAGTTTCATTAATGCGAACGTCAGTTCTATTTTCTCTTTTATAATTTTATCAAATATCTGTCTTAATTTGTTCTTTTTTGAAAATCATTAGTTATTATAAATGGTAAATTCAGTTAATCTATCCAGAACCTTTTCGAATATAAATAGCGCCTATTAAGAAGATAGTATGGCAACAAATCAAGGAATTGGTTCTATTAAACAGTCACCCGATCAGTGCACAGTAATGATTGAAATCCCAAAGGGCAGTAGTATAAAATATGAATATGATACAGAAAGTGGTTTTATCTTGGTGGACAGGAAATTGTTTACTGCGATGTATTATCCATGCAATTATGGATTCATACCAAACACACTTGAGAAAGATGGAGATCCCGTAGATGTTTTAGTACTCGGAGAAACTCCGTTAGCTCCATTATCTCTAATAAAAGTAATACCCGTAGGTGTACTAAAGACTGAGGATGAAGAAGGTCAAGATTCAAAAATAGTAGCCATTCCGACATCCAAAATTGATCCTAGTTTCTCAACTGTTCAAGATATCGAAGATGTGCCACAACATCTGAAGGACCAGATAAAACACTTTTTTGAACACTACAAAGAATTGGAAAAAGAAAAATTTGTGAAAATTTCAGGATGGGAAGGAAAAGAATCTGCTGTAAGAAAAATAGCTGAGGCAATTAGCAGCTATCAAAAAGTAAACAAGAGCTAAAGAGCCTTAAACTGCTCACTCCATCTAACATATGCTCTAATCATGTCCATGCCCACACTGGGTTTTCTCATTTTCAGAATTTCCTTAAAATCCAGCTCCGTGATGGACCGAGTATTTGCATCGCTATCTAATCCCTTTCCACTTTGGAATAGTTCATCCACAACGCGCAGTTGAACAGACTGACATATGTCCTTGACATCACTCCCACTGTAACCATCAGATATCTTTGCCAAGTCTTCTATTTTTAAGGAAGGTTCCATTTGTAACCTTCTTGTATACTGGTCAAAGAGGTGAATTCTGGATTCCCTGTTTGGTAGAGAAACATAAATCCTTTTTTGAAATCTTCTAAGAAAACCTGCTTCCAAACTCCATGGTTTGTTGGTTGCACCAATGACATACAATTTTGATTCCCTTGATTTTCCATTTATGCCATCCATTTCGGTAAGGAATTGATTTTTTACTCTAACCTCACCTCCAACCTCACTATTTCTATTACCTAGAAGTGAATCTATTTCATCAACAAAAATCAGAACAGGAACACCTTCACTATCGTGTAACTTACGTGCCATTGAAAATAATTTTGAAACATTTTTTTCCGCCTCACCCAACCATTTACTCATCATTGAAGCTGCATCAACATTTATGAAATAACCTTCGATTTCAGCTGCGGCTGCTGCTGCGAGTAACGTCTTTCCACAGCCAGGAGGTCCGAATAGTAGAATTCCCCGTGCCCATCCTAATGGAAGTAGATCGGGCCTTATTGTGGGATAAACTATAGACTCTCTCATTGCTCTCTTCGCATCCTCCAATCCAATCACTTCATTCCATGATACCTTTGGCTTGTCAGTCATCAGAAGTTCTTCGAAGTACAAGCTGCATCCTCCGTTCGGTTCGTTCCTTTTTTTTGCTGATTGCATGTTGTTAAGTATGGAATTTGGTGACGTTGCAGCTTTCTGGTCAATATGTCCCATTTTATTAATATCAGAATCATATAATGGATTAGACATTTGCAGTGCTTTGATTCTATTTTGATAGGAGTTTGCTCTTTCCATGTAAATTTTGTTCAACTTGTAATCAGGGTAGATTTGTACTAACTTGACTAATGCTTCAACAGCCCTCTGATAGGCACTAATTGCTTGCCCATTGGAACCTTCCGAGTCCAATCTAATTGCTTCAGCAGCATATTTACTAGCACTATTCTCAAGTTCCTGTGGAGCTAAACTCATATATTCATTAAAATTCAGAGTATTCCTTTGAATTACTGCATTGTGAATCTATATTGGTCAAGGGACAAAATAAATTGAACAAAGACTAAAAAAAAGTGGCATAGTTTTGTCCAAAAATATAAAAAAATATACAGTATCTACCTCAAAGTAATATTTTGAATTTGGAGTGAATATCTTTTAATCAATAAATTCATCTTGGAATTATGATATGTTATTGGATTGTGAGAAAATCCTAGGATAAATCATCTATCTTGTAGTATTATGATATTTCAGCTTTACATTTTTTTTTGTTTTGTCCAATCAAATTGACATCTTGCTTTACGTCCAAAATATAAAAAAAGTGCATATGATTAAACGTCCTAATGATATACCTAATTATCTAGAGCTTGTAGCAAATCTAGAAGAGTTTGGGCTATCAAAATATGAGTCTATGGCATACATTACTTTGGTTTCAAGAGGAACTTTGGGCGCAAGTGAGATAGCCTACTATTCTAATCTTCCTAGAACAAAAATTTACACAACCCTA
>DASUMD010000060.1:0-5380 GCA_036277875.1 Nitrososphaeraceae archaeon | reverse complement strand
CGATACTCATGATGACCTGCCCAGTCTAAAAAATGCGATAAAGAAATTTAATGAAAATAGAGTCAGCTATGTAATTCATGCTGGAGATTATGTTTTCCCCGGAGTAGTAAAGGAATTCAAACACTTGGGCGGGAAATTAATAGGAGTACTTGGAAACAATGATGGGGAAAAAATAGGATTGGTGAAAAATTTTCAAGAAATTGGTGGAGAGCTGCATGGAGAATTTTGTCACCTTGAATTAGATGAATTCAAAATTGCCATATATCATGGAACCAGTAATAAATTGACCGAAGCTATTATCGCAAGTCAAATGTACGATTTGGTCATTCATGGACATACTCATAAGAAACGAGATGAAAAAATACGCGATACATTGGTTCTAAACCCTGGTTGTGCACACAGAGAGTTTCCCAACATAGAAGGAAATATTGAAACAGAACCATCGGTCATAATATTTGATACTACAAAGTTTGACTATCAATTTGTCAAATTATAATTAAATCAGATGATACTCTAGGCAGTAATTTCTTATTTCAATAATTTGACTTTAGACAGGACTAGCTTTTTATTCTAGTTATTTTTACCCTTTCGAGAACTTTCCAATATTCAACCTCTGCTCCTTGCATAATTTTTTCTCGTATTTCATCTTCTACTGACGAAGTTTCAAACATTTCGAATGTTTCTAGATCCATTACTTGAAATGTTTGTCCGGAAATGGAAATGATTTGACCATTTCTCTTGTCTATTAGTGGAACATCCACACTAGCAGAAACAGGTGAAACGAGACTATGCTTTGACCCATCGAATACTGATATTGCAGAAACTCTCGCTTTTGCAGAACCATGTTTTCCAGGCTTGCTATGGTCATATGATACAATTCGACATGGTTCGTTGTCAATAATTATATAGGAACCTACTTTTAGGCTCCCCAAATCCATCGGTTTGCTCAATATTGGTCGAAAAAGTAGAAAATTGCTTCATATTTAACGGTTCTGATTGATCAAAACCGTATTATCTTAATTTCTCCAAAATTGAGAAGCTTACAAGATTAGTTAGAGGAATCCCTTTTCTTGCAACATCCTTTCTTGTTTTTTCACAATAGTTTTGATCGCTCTGATGACTCTTTTTACCTTCAACTTCTAAAATTATGATATTGTCCGCATGTGGAAAAATAAATGGCAATTTCTTGTTATTCATAAATTTCAGATTTCCTAATTTTGCGCTTACGACCATATCTCTTCTTGCTAGAATACCTGCGATATCTCTTAGTTCGTGATTGTCTTGATCATATCTTGTATAGTAAATTGAGACATAACTTACCTTCTCATGATATTTTTCGAATAATTCTGTTTCATTACTAAAGAGGAAAAGAGAGCTGTTTGACCGCTGATATTTTGAAATCCCTTCAACAATTTTATCAAGACCGGCATATTTGACAAGAATATAATGATTTGAATTATTCGGGAAATACGGCTTGCTTTCAAATGCAAATGTAGCCGTAGCGAAATACAAATCTTTAACAACGTCAGAATTCTTCCAATACTCTATCAAATTTTGAGCATTGTTATCTCTTGGATAGCATATGTATCCGCAAGATGCAATTGAACTATCACTCAAGTCTAGAATCGTAATTGAAGAGCATTATTTATACCATTTTTATTTTTGTCATTCAAGTCAGACTTTTGATAAAAAATTAGAAATTCTAAACATTTTACCCGTATTCATTTTGTACTTTGTGCAGTATGCCATAATGCAGAGTCTGCATTTTTGATTCTCGTCATATAGAACGGAATCATGATATAAGATAAGCAGGTAGAAAGGGCCCCGATAGGGTTTCTCATTGTGACACGAAAAAATTCTAAAAGGGCAGTTTTTATGGAAAGATGATTCTTTATATTGTATCGAAGCTTTTTCAACTGATTGTGGCCATTAATTGCTCTTATTATCTGTGAAGAAAAATCAACAAACGTCTTGGCTGGTTTGAATAGAACAATTGCATTCGGGTTAAAGACAATATCATAGCCCATTCCCAAAACTTTACTTTGTATAAATAGATCTATAGCAATTAGGCCTTCGGGAATAGTTATTTTTTTAGCAATATCAGAGCGTATAGATAAGCCTCTACCCATTACAGTATATTCAGAAAGTTCTTTTTCTCTTACTGATTCCAACCATTCATTGACAAAAATTGTACTCCTTGCAGGAATTCCTCGATCTGCAATAGGCTTTGGATTTGACGCACATAAACCCACATTATTATTGATTTTGTCAACTAATTCCAAAGTACAATTTGGTTCTGGCATCACATCGGCGTCATATAGGACAATTATTTCACCCGTCGCATTTTGTATTATGTTGTTCCAAGCGTTTGCTGCTCCTTTTCTCTTGTCATTATGAAGAAAGATTATCTTTTTTGAATGATTTTCCATAAATTGCTTAACGATAATTGGGGTATCATCAGTTGAATCATCAGAGATTATGATTTCGACAAGGTCAATTGAATTCAGATTTGAAAGAATCACACTTTCCAAAATTGTTTTGATATTTAATTCTTCATTGTAAGACGGAATCCCAATAGATACAGTGGTCAAACTCCTCTAATTTACAAAGTAACATATTTTACTCTTCATATATTTCGATTAATAATGTATCATGACATCAATATTTTGGATTTGGTTGAATATGCATATATTCGTAAAAAATCATAAATTAAGAATTGACCTTTCATGATACCTATCGTAACCCCCTTTTGAAAACGAGTAATTTGATTACTCCAATAATCATAGGAAAAGTCCCCTCCTCCAATAATAGCGACCTTCATGTTATGTCTGACAGGAACCTAATAGATAGACTTGACAAAATTCTAGCTTTACAAATTAACAAGATAATTATTTTTGGGACGCCCAGATTACATGATCCAAGGGGATCGCAAGCATGGAATAGTAAGGGGATTGTTCAAAACACAATAAGAACTATAAAAAGTAACTTTGACAAAAAGATCGAGATAATTGCTGACGTTTGTGTTTGTCAGTATAATATATCAGGCCATTGTGGAATAGTAAATCAAGATAACCAAGTAGATAACGACAAGACTTTAAAGGTGATGTCAAAGATTTCCCTTAGCTATGCTGAGTCTGGTGCAGACATGGTTGCACCATCTTCGATGATGGATGGATTGGTACGGTCTATTAGGAACAACCTTAACATTAATGGATTCAGAGATACCAAAATAATGTCCTTTTCAAAACAGTTTTCCTGTCTTTATTCTCCCTTTCGTTTGACCGCCTTCAAGAAATTTTCAAAGATCGACAAGTCTACTTATCAGATAGGATACTCTAATTCAAGAGAGATGTTGAGAAAAATAGAATTAGATTTACGTGAGGGAGCAGATATTGTAACAATAAAGCCATCATTAGGTAATCTTGATTTGATAAGCAGAATTGTTGATAGAGTCAGTTGTAAAATAGCTGTTCAACACGTATCTGGAGAATATGAAATGCTAATGGCTGCTACTCGCAGTAGACTTATCGAAGAACATGAATGGATTATAGGATATTTTACATCTATGATAAGAGCAGGAGTTAACTTGATAATATCATATGGGGCCGAAGAAATAGCTGCCTTGATTTAAGTCGATAGAATTCTTTTGTTCCAAAATGAACGATTTGATGTTGGATTTAAGATAATCTTGATTCAACTGATTTTATTTCTTTAACTGGACAGCATTGATAAGACCTACCTGACCAGGTCTTGATATTACTCTTGCCAAACCTAATTCAGTTTCTATCATGGTGCCTTTAGTAATTACTCCTCTTCTTTCGTAGTCCTTATTAGCTGTGTTCTTGATAACTCTAAGTATTTTTGACCTTGTAGTTTTGTTCTCTTCCACATTTGAAACATTTGCAAATTCAACAGTTTTTAACGCAGTCTTACTGTTATCGCCGCGTACTCTTCTTGTTACTTTGACATTGCTTCCAATGACCGCTTCATTTGGATATCTATCTATTTCGAATTTGCGTCTTCTCCGCATAGCGATTTTTCTGCCGCCCGTATACTTTCGACCGGATAGATTCTCTATAGATTTTTTCATGATTGCATGATAAGTGAAATTGATCCATATTATGAGGTTTTCTATTAAGTAATCAAAGAGCAATAAAATTATTTTAGAATCATCTTGCTTTTGAGCACGTTGAGATCATTTATCCCAAAATATTCTTGAAATTTTCTGCTTGTTCTATATATTTTCATTCGTCCCAATCGTTCCGATTCAATGAACGCATGAGCTCTCAACTCTTTGAGATGTGTGTAAACCTGACTGCCTCGGATTTGAACTAGCCTTTTTGATGTAATTGGTTGTTCATAAGCAATAAATGATAAAGTTTTCAGTGCGCCGGCGGGGATTAGCGGCTGTTGAGCAAATCGCCTGATTAAAGGCATGTAGACAGGTTTTACTTGAAACACAAATTTATCATCATCAAGTTGTGCGATTTCTAGAGCGGTCAAAACATTTCGTGTTTTTTTTATTAGTTCACATAGTAATTTGACTACTTTTTCTTTAGAATTAATTCCAGCTGCCCTCATCAAGTCACTGATGGATAATGGTCTACCGGCAGCATATAGAGCTGCTTCGATTCTGGCTGTAATTTCAGCGTCCGGGAGTGATTGAGGCACCTGCGTGAATGTAACTAAGCTTTCTTAATCAATGTTTTCGTTCAAAGTAATCAATATTTCTTCGTCTTTTTGCTCAACAAGTATTTTTCTTTTCATAGCAAGGTATAGCATTGCAATAAAGCATCTGACTATTTCAACAGAATTCATCTTGACCGTAAGATTCTTGAATTCAACAGACTTGTCGGCAGTTACGATATCGAAAATCATATCCTCATAAGATTGCAAAATCTTCTCGAACTTCACCAAGTACTCATCAAAGTTGAACGTCTCCACAGATTCCAGATTGAGTTGATTCCGTCTTGGTTTTGGGTTTGCCAGTCCATTTATCATGTTTTCAAGTACGTGTAATAATTCTTCTAGACTCACAGGGTAAGTAGGTTCTATCCTAAACGGAATTTCAAGTGGCTTCAAATTTGGAATGGGTTGGATATCAACATCCTCAACTCCTTTTTTAATTTTGGAGATTTTCTCTAGTCGCAGAATGCTCTCTACCTTCAAACGATAGATTAATGAGGATGACAAGGCTGCGATCCCGCACATTCTAAGGTCTTTTTTTCCACTATTATTGATTAGTTTTAACAACATTTCTAATAGTAACGAAAGATCAATTTCCCATACATCTTTCTTTGATAATACTGAAGGATTGAAAAGTAAATCAAGTGGTGGTTGAGATATGCTTTTCTTAGTAGTTATGTCTGCTTCTGACATG
>DASUMD010000059.1:0-9867 GCA_036277875.1 Nitrososphaeraceae archaeon | reverse complement strand
AATATTATTTCTAATTTTGATAGTTTTAAAAGTGATCTTCCATATTTCTATGCAGCTCATTTATCAACTTGCATAGAAAATCTTAAAATGGAATCAAAATTATTGTCATAATATGGCAGATTTGGATGAATTCACTAAATTACTATTGGACAAAATAATAAACAATGTAATCTCATGTCTACCGATGATAGAAAATATGTTCAAGGATCAAAATAAAGAGCTAGGCAAAGATATTGGAATTGCTAATAGAAAGGACTTTATTTTAGGAGCTGTTTGGTGCATAATCTTAGAGAAGTACGTTATTACTTGCTATCTTCACACCGGTAAGACTATTAATTATGAAAATGGGATGGAAATAAGTAGATATGTTTTGAATAAAATTTCGAAATCAGATCTATTAATGTCAATTAATAATGGATAACCAAAGATCACTATTGAATGTACAATGATTTGAGTAACCTGCCGCGATATACTTGACGATATTCTCTGGTCTCGCTTTCATGAAAATTTAATTAACGGGATGCACAAATTCATTTTCTAATTTGGAAAAAAGTCTAGATAGTCCAGAATTCTTCAAACTGGGTATAACCATAATTTATGCAATCGTAATTGCATTAAGTATTGATGCATCAAAGACCGTTTTTATTCCGTTCTATTCTATACCGACGAACCTCATAAATGCGACGATTCTCTTTTATGGATACTTCATCATAATAACAGGTTGGATTGAATATTATTTCAATATGCAAAAATATCAGGAAGTAAAGAAGTCTGGATTGGGAGGGTTTGTAATTGAGCTGGGAATACTGTTTCTGTTCTATTATATCATAATTGCGGCAAGTAGTGAAAACTCGGGTTATTTGATTCCTGATGTTTTTTTATTCATTACGCCTCTGATTTTTCTCCTTTTGACTCTAAAAGATATGTATGGAGTTAGTAACTACCAAAATGAAAATTTAGTCAAGTATAGGAATTTGTCTAGGAACTTTCTTTTTGTTTCTGTCATAATTTCTTTATCTTACATTGCTGAGACATATGCAACAGGCTTTCAATCTTTTGGGGCCCTTGCATTCTATAGAGACTTGATATTTGCATTCTTGATTATTACACTAGTTGTTATCTACAGGATACTGAGATGGCGAGAAATCAATTCTGCTCCTTCAAATTCCTGATTGAGAAAGTTTAGATTTAAAGGCTAAAGGATTTCCTGTATTGAACTTGAATATAACACTCTTGTGAAATGCCTTTTTTCAAATTTGCAATCATTGTTGTACTTGAAGTATAAAATGGCATAAAATCCAAAAATATTGAATTTTGGGTATAATTACTACTTGTCTGATTATGTCTATTTATAAAGAAGGAATTAACTAGCCTAATATGTACTATGGAGAAGGTTATCTTTACTGACATTGATGGAACATTACTAGATTCTCGTTTTCCAAATATGAATAAAATGAAAGAATTGGTAGGAATGACTTCACAAAATGGTATCCATCTGATATTTTGTTCTTCAAAAACAGAACTAGAGCAAAATAAAATCAAATCGGAATTGTATTTACACGAACCATATATCGTAGAGAATGGGGGGGCTACAATAATTCCAATAAATTATTTTAAGAAAACCAAGATCACCAATTCAAGGATTTCTCAAAATAATTACATTATTGAAACTGGCGGACCCGCAACTAAAATCAGATCTCTTTTAAAAAAGATTAAGTACAAATATGATATAGACTTTAAAGGAGTATCAGATCTTACTGTATCTGAACTTTCGAAAATTACTAAACTCTCTCAAGAATACGCTAGCAGGATGATGGATAGGAAATATAGTGAAACAATCGTCCAGATAAATAACATGAAAATTACAGATTTCGCAAAAATTATTGAAAAAGAAGGCCTAAATATCATACCAGGAAATCAATATTTTGATATTACTCTAGGTAACGATAAGGGAACAGGTGTAAATATTTTAATTGATGCTTTTCGTAAAGAATATACAAATAATGTTATCTTCTTTGGGATTGGTGATAGCAGAAATGATGAACCAATGTTAACCCTAGTGGATATTCCCATGTTAGTCCAAAAATTTGATGGTAATTGGGAAAATTTACGAATAGGTAGTCTACAAAAGATAAATGCTGTAGGTTCAAAGGGATGGGAAATTGCTCTTGAACTTATTCTTAAATATTATGACAAACCATAATTGTTTGATTCTATATTATTTCTGAAATTTAAGTTTGATCAAATTCTGTCCTCCTATTTTCGTTACTTCAATCAGGTTTTCCCGTTCAAGTCTCTTTATTAATCTCCACAAACTCGTTTTGGGAAGTATGAATTTATTCCTAATTTCTCCTTCAAATGCTGCTCCCTCCTTTTCAGAAATATAAAATAGTATTTCCTTCTCCTCTGGTTTCAAATTTCCTTTTTGTTTGATAATATCAACAAGCAAGTTGTGCAGATCTGAATTATCTGTAGAGGATTCGTTACCTGTTTGTTTATTGATAGGGAATTGTTTTTCAATAAAATTATTTTCTTTAAGCTTATTGGTTGAAGTATCGGATTTCAAAGGATCTATTTTGAACGAAGATGATTGTATATGTGGATTAAATTTTCTTCTGTATTTTCGCATCATGAAAAATCCAACTGATACTGCGAGTGGAATTAACAGGAAATATAGTGTGGAACTTGAATTCAGAAATAATTGTTCTTGTCTTGGAGGTTCTAGACTATTTAAAGCTAGAGTGGCATACTCTAGAGCCTTAGGGTAGTTTCCCTGAGAAAATTCAATATTTGATTTTGAAACAAATTCTGATGCTTGTGAAGTTTCAACATTCATGCCCTGCAAGTCCTCTATTTTACGAGTGGCGTTACTCATCGTATCCTTGGAGGTTTCAAATGACTCTGTAATTATTCCTGATAAATCACTGGCATTATTTGCAAGACGTTCTGCATCAATAAAATTACTCTGATTTAATGCAGTCTTTGCGTTATGGAGAATTTCCTTGACATCGCCTAGATTTATACCTGTGTGTTCACTTTCTGCTTTTGCCACATCCAATTCTGCTGAATTTATAGATATTATTGCTTGTTCTCGTGTTCCTGCATAACCAATAACATAATCTATAGAAATTCTTCCTTTATCGAATGATAATAAATTCTGTCCTCCTAATTTTCTAATTAATGATGGTGACTGTTCTCCTAAATTGGTTACTACTGCATCATTGGGTAATTTTACTGTAAATGGAAAAGCAGAATTTATAAGAAAGCTCCATTCTCTTTCCTGTTTGTTAACAAGATCCGGTGTTTGATAGGTAATTCTTATCTGTGATTCATTTTGTGAATTAATCTTTATTTCATTGGTTACAGAATTGAACGTATATGCCAAATATTTTGACAAGTAGTTTCTCACCAAAATGTCGTTAATGTTGCCGCCAACTAATGGCAGTGTAATTTCGTTAGTATTATTTTTCAAACGAAGATCATATTGTACAATTGAATCACCATTTGACAAAATACCAATAAATACAGAGTTAACTTGATACTGAATCTGGGAAAACCCTAAATCAAAAACACCGCCAGATAAGAAAACAAATACCATTAAAACGATTAACAACACCACCAATCTCAATATAAAAACGACCTCAAATAAGAGAAAGACTTATCGATTCTCAAATTACCACTATTGTGTTCGTGACATAATTCTGGCAGGCCAGATAAATCGCAAATCATAAAAAGTTTGAGATTAATATTCATATGATTAGTTAGATTGTATTATTGATATTCAGATATTTTTTTAAATCATTTTTTGAGTACTGTTCAATCCATTTGAATTTTCTCTGAAGAGTACTTGTATAAATTTTTGTCCAATCCAAATCTACGTACTCGCACCATGATTTGAAAACGCGTGGATCTATATAGTTTCTTAATGAAGTACCGAGATTGTAATCTTTAGTTTCTTGTTGGAGTCGTAATTGGAATTCAAGCTTTTCAATTCTTTGTTCCTTCTTTAATTTCTGTAGCTCAGTTTTCCATTTTTTCTCTTTCAACTCAAGTTTTAGTTGTTTGATTTTATCTTTTTTATTAGCTAATGACTGTTCAAATTTTTCCCATGCCTTTTTGCTTGCCGGATTCTTCGGGTCTATTCCTTTTTTGTGATTACAAGTTACGGCGGCTTGAAGATTTGCAATTTTTGCTAAGTATACTTTCTTAAATTCACTTTCACTCTTACTAAGTTTCAAATTTGGCGCAGATAGATGTTTCTTCACTACTGCAGTAGCTATGTAAGTTCTAAATACCTTTGCAGTCAAATTAGGGAGATTTTCATTATCAATTGATCTGAGGAATTTATTTACTTTAGACGATGTGATGTCTTCAAATATTTCCTCAGTTCGATCCTTTCCCTTCATGAAGAACAGCAAATTCTCATAAAGCGCTTTTGTATCAGAACTGGATATTTCCAACGTCTTTTGCCAAGGAACACTATCTTTGCCGAGAAAATTGAATTCTATTAGAACCTTGTCATTAATTTTTGGAAAGTTGAGATGTTCAACTCTGAGAGTAGACGCACCAATTGTGTCTGCTTCGTCAGGATCTTTTTCATCACCAACTCTCATTGCCAATTTATTTATGAGATAGCAAACCGTAGCGACCTTTCTTTTTGTTGTATCCTTAGCGTTTAACATCTGATTAATAATCTCCTTTTCAATAGCAAAAATGTAATGTTCTAGTTTCTTTGCTATGTCATATTTTGCCTTATCGTTGTCTTGTCGTAGGTAGGATGAATCATGCAACCAGACGTACTTTCTCTTCCCAGTTAGATTTTCTATCCATGAGGCTAACCAAGTTGAATTATGGTCATGAACAATAGCCTTCCACGGTCCTTCGGGTACAGATGCATTCTCCCCCAGATTGAGTGTTACATCATTGGGAGTAATTCTGGGCTTCCATCTTCCTCTTAATGGATGAAGTCCCCTTCCCATAAATATTCCAGGAGGTTCAACAAGCCAATTGGCAACGTCAACTTCGATTCCATCTATCTTCGCTTTTCCATAAATCGATTTCATCTTTTCCTTTTCTATTTTTTTTTCTTGGCTAATTCTTCTTTTTTCTTCTCTTGGAAGTGATTTTATTCTTATTTTTTCATCTTCCTTAATCTTTAATTCCTTATCAACCAAATTAAATGCCTCGGTCATGTCAATTTCATCAATTTTTTGAACCGATCTAAATCGTTCGGGGAGTAATTTCTTGAAATCAGCAATAAAATTTGATTGAAAAACAGGATCCTTTACATAATGGGTATCCTTCTTTTTTGCCCATGCATAAATGGGTTCTTCTTGTTCACGATTTAAGAAAAGGATCTCTCCTAGAATTTTGACATTTATTCCACGCTGAGCATATTCTGGTGGGAAGGCGACACCATTATGCTCCAGTTCTGTCCATTTGTTAGAGGTGGCAACTTTAGAGGATATTGTCAACTACATCCAAAATGTCTAATTAACTATTCTTAAACCTTATCCGCTTGAAATATCTATCACAAGTTTTGAACTGGACAATTGATTTATTTATTTATTCTGCTGGAATAGATATGATATGAATTCAACTCAACTGGTAAATTTTCCTGCAAAGCTCACCTACAAAATAAGTGATGTCTCTGAAATTAGGCCGATGATTGATGAATTCATTGATCAATATAGAAGGTCCGAATCAGGAGAATTCAGTTGTAGAATTTTACTACCACGTCATTTGAAATCCGAGAGAGATGTGAAAAGATTAGGTGCTGCCATATATTCTGAGATAATGCTTTCGCTGAAAAAAAACCAGTTAATTGCCAATTTAAGAGATATAAGATATATCCACGATGCCCATAATTATGGCTGGTTACTGTTGAATCCAAAAATGGCAGAAAAATTGTAGATAAGGCAAGGATTTTGGATTTTGGTTACTGACTAGTATTTTTGAATTTATTCACCACAAACGGGACTTCGAGTTTTAAGACGTTGCTCATAGTTATTGAAATAATTAAGCCTAGTAGTAAACCTCCAATTAAATCAGTCAAATAATTTAATCCTAGAAATAAATTTGACACCATTAGCATTGGTGGCAGTATCCAGAGAAGATAAGCATATTTTTTTCTTTTTAGTCGCAAGATAGTTGCGACAATAAAGGCAAATGCGGTTATGATAGCTGTGTGATTTGAGGGGTAGGAGAAATTGCGGGCCTCCGTCAATAAACTATCACTTTCAAGCTGAAAACCCTCGGGAAGGTTGGGTATCCTCTGCGATTCCGGTGGTTTTGGCTGGGCAATTAGTGGTTTCATATAAGAAACCAGTATTGCAATAGTCACGATTGTTATCATCAATATCATTCCCATTTTTCTCGTTCTTCTAATAATGGTAAAAACTATGGCCAGAAAAATCAGGTTTATCACCTCTCCAAAAGATGAAATGATTACGAAAAAATAGGATAAAAATTGGTCAGGACTAACACTGCCAAATGCATTAAAGACTAAAACATCTATTGACGAAAAATACCGGAAATGGACTAAAACCGTAAGTATCATGAATGCGGCTAAGATTGCTATAAATTGAAATGATCGAATATGTATCAATCATGATTACCGAATAATTTTAGCCATCTAATTGGACATAGTTATTATTGAAAATAAATCAAAAAAGCGCTGCTCATTAGTTACAACATTGGTCAATAGGGTGAAGATTCATTTTCAATTTGTTCTGCTGATTTTGGATCATTTTCTGAATAGTATTTCACCATTCCTACTTTTAGTACCTTGAGCGAAAGGAGTGCGCATTTGATTCTTGCAGGCCCCAAGTTCGTTAATCCAATATTTTCAAGAATGTCTTCCTTTTTCAAATCCTTGACTACAGTCAAATCCTTACCAATGACTAATTCTGTTAACATAGAAGCACTAGCCTGGCTAATTGCACATCCTTTACCTTCAAATTTTACGTCTTTGATCACCCCTCCATCTACCTTCAAATGAATATCTATTTCATCACCACAAAGAGGGTTACTATCATGAACTGTAACATCTGCATTCTCCAATTTCCCTTTATTTCTTGGATTCCTGTAGTGATCTAATATGATCTCTCTGTATATATCATCGCTCATATTTTGAAGATTCTCCCTGCCTCTTTAATAGCATTAACGAACTTATCTATTTCTTCTTTAGTATTATAAATGTAAAAGCTTGCTCTAGATGTTGCTGGAACGTCAAGTCTTTGCATTAATACTTGTGCACAGTGATGACCGGATCTTATCGCAATTCCATGATCATTCATTATTGTTGCGAGATCGTGAGGGTGGATATCTGCAATATTAAATGACATAACTCCTCCTCTGTATTTGGTATCTCTTGGGCCATATACTGTAACATACTTTAGTGACAGAATTGATTCTAGTGCATAATCTGTCAGACTTATCTCATGTTTCCTGATGTTTTCCATTCCAATTTTTTCTAGATAATCAATAGCTGCACCAAATCCTACAACGTCAGCAATATTTGGAGTACCTGCTTCAAATTTGTAAGGGACGTCGTTGTAATTTGTGTAAAATTTAAAGACCTCCTTAATCATATCGCCACCACCCATAAATGGTCTCATTTTCTCAAGAAATTCTTTTTTTGCGTATAAGACTCCCACTCCAGTAGGACCTAACATCTTGTGTGCAGAGAATACCAAGAAATCACAATCCATATTTTTAACATTTACAGGCATATGTGGTACTGATTGTGCACCATCCACTATGACTGGTATGCCATGTTCATGGGCTACCTTAATAATCCCTTCAATTGGTACAATGGTGCCCAGTACGTTTGACATATGGCTAAGGGAAACCAGTTTTACTTTTTTTGAAGAAATCAATTTTTTCATATGTTCAAGATCTAAAAATCCGTTTTCATCAATTCCAACATATTCTAATCGTGTTCCAATCTCTTGACATAGTATCTGCCAGGGTACTATATTGCTATGGTGTTCTAATTCGGTGAGAACAATGCCATCATCTTTTTTGAGATTTGATCTGGCCCAAGAATGTGCAATAAGATTTATTGATTCTGTCGTGTTCCTCGTAAAGACGATTTCTTCAGGACGTACGTTAATAAAATTTGCAATTTTCTCGCGACTTTGCTCATATAATTCAGTTGCCTCTTCGGCTAGCTGATAGACTGCTCTGTGGATATTGGAATTATAATTTGTATAAAAATCCGTAATTGAATCAATCACAGAATATGGTTTTTGTGTAGTAGAAGCATTATCTAGATAAACAAGTTCCTTGCCATTGATTTTTTTCTTAAAAATTGGAAAATCATTTCTTAATGCATAGCTGTCTACAATGCTTCTTTGCATCAATTTTTAAAATAAGTAATAAGAGATATAAACTTAGATTACGGCCCTTGACTCGAAAGCAAATTTGGAATAGTTTTCTGCAACCGGTAAACAATAGCTAGATAGGTTCTCGACACACATAATCTTACCATGAGTCATCTTCACGAACCACTTTTTATAATACAAACTGTCATGAGGACACAACAGGTTTAGTTTTTTAAAGATTTTTGAGGTTAAGGTTCTCCCCTTTTTATCTCTATCAAGCAAAAGTATGACCTTTCTACCATTCCTTGATACATAGTCTACAAAATTAGTAATTCCCTTAAAATTATTATATACCAAGATTTCACCCTGAAATCCTAAATCTCTCAAGGCAATTTCATCCTTCTTACCCTCCACTGCGACAACTGCTCCTGCTTTACATTCGTGATTTAATGATTCGATAAACTCTCGAATATTTAGGGCAATTTCATCCCTTTTGTGTATCATCTACTGAATTGAATTACCAATCCAACGTTAATGAATTTTGTCTTGATATCGCAAGGTTTTTTTCAGGTACTCTTAATAGGCAAACAATTTGAATTCATGATTCTCTAAAAGGATCGCCACGTCAAATTGTATCAAAACACTAATGTCACCAAATGAGTCTTAGCAAAGACTTATTTTTCATTTCATTTGAATTAAAATATTCACATGTTTGAAAATTACCTGATGAACATCGGTGGTTCAGAATGGATAATTATAGGACTACTTGTAGTTATTCTCCTATTTGGTTCAAAGAAATTACCTGAATTCTCTAGAACCATAGGAAAAGCTATCGGGGAATTTGAAAAGGTTCGCACTATGTCGCTTAAGCAAAAAATCGATGATGATTCCAATTACATTGGGCCACGGATGGCTAGTGCTGTGGAAAGTGAACGTCATAAACTCGAAATGATAGCAGAGTCGTTAGGGATAGATCATGTCAATAAAAATGATGAAGAATTAAGGCTCCTCATTTTCGAAAAAATTAACAGATGACTTTAACATTGCTGTAAAATTGTTTTTTTAGATGTTACCTTTCAAAATTTAAATATGTGATTTTTTCAACTCACGTAATGTCAAATTCTGCAAATAGTGGAATCAATCCATTTAAAGTGGCGCTTACTCAACTTGATGAAGTTTCATCTATGATTGGTCTTGACAAAGGTCTGCATCAATTTTTGGCTCAGCCAAAAAGGGTGTTGACGATATCTATCCCTGTTAAAATGGATGATGGAACCATTAAAGTTTTCACTGGTTTTCGTTCTCAACATAATGATGCTTTAGGACCATTCAAAGGCGGAATACGTTATCATCCTCAGGTAACAATAGATGAAGTTAAAGCTCTTTCTATGTGGATGACATGGAAGTGCGCCATTGCAAATATCCCATATGGTGGGGGGAAAGGTGGTATAATATGCGATCCAAAAAGTATGTCAGAAGGAGAATTAGAAAGAATGACTAGAAGGTATGCATATGGAATTTCAGATATTATTGGACCGTA
>DASUMD010000058.1:0-6973 GCA_036277875.1 Nitrososphaeraceae archaeon | reverse complement strand
GTGTACAGCCATGCGCATAAAGATCATATAGGAGGAGCTCATGTACTTCCTGCAGGTATAGAAATAATTGCACAAAAAGATACATTAAATTTCTTGAAAATGGCTAACGATACAGACAGACCGTTACCAACACAAATATTTGATAATGAAACAACAATAACTCTAGGAAATACGACTTTGCAGTTAGCATATAGTGGACCTTATCATCAAAATGGAAATATTTTCATTTATTCTCCACAACATAAGATATTAATGGCAGTGGATCAATTTTCTCCAGGAGGAACACCCTGGAAACATCTTGCAGTCACACCACATGTACCTTCTTACATTCAATCATATGATAAAGTGCTAGATTATGATTTTGATGTGTACGTTTCGGGACATGGCATTGGTACAAAGGATGATGTACAATTAGAAAAGGAATATGTTAATGATTTGAAGAACAATGCGGGGTATGCTATAAGTAATGTAAATTTTACCGAAGCAACCAAGAATGCTAATAAAAATAATAACGCTGAAGTAACAGAGGCGTATTTCAATTCAATGACAGATGTTTGCGTAGATAAAACTGATGGAAAATGGAAAGGGAAGCTACAAGGAGTAGGGGTTTGGACAGACGAGCACTGTGAGAAAATGATCATTAGTCTCAGAAATGACTAGCTTTAATTGAAATTGTTGTTGTTCAAATCCTATCTAGAAAAACTTGAAATTTAAAGCGGTCAATAGTTAGTATGAATTTCGACTCTAAAAGAGATCCGATGACTAACCAGATTATGCGAATTCTTGTCCCTTAGTGGTAAGTTTGTATTGAAAACTAAGGTTTTGCCTCGTAAATTATATTAAATGGTGTCTGAGTAGCACGCCTAAATATTGTAAACTCCGCTGCTTTTACTATCTCACTTATTTTCTTTTCGCCTGCCTGGGCGCCCAATGCTGGACCGTTCTCAGCCAGAGAATTTGGAACACATACAAGGGTGGACGCTGCGTAAAATGCTCTTCCCACGAGGTTAAGGTTCTCTTCTAACTTGTCGTTAGCCATTGGCTCTACAATCATACATGTTCCACCGGCTTTAAGTGATTGCCTTGCAAATTTCATAGCTCCTAAAGGGTCTCCCATATCATGTAGACAATCAAAAAAGGTAATTAGATCGTAATCATTACCAATTGACTCATCGTTTGCATTGACAGAAACAAATTCCACATTATTTATGCTTACTCCTCCTGTTTCTTCTTCCTTCCTTATTTGGTCTTTAGCTCTTTCTATAGAAGGACCATGGTTATCAAAACCATAAAATCTAGAATTTGGATAAGCCTTCGCCATAAGAATTGTTGATATACCATATCCACATCCAATGTCAGCAACTTTGGCTCCATGTTGTAGTTTTTCTTTAACTCCATCAAGGGATGGAATCCATGAACTTACCAGATTTCCGACGTAATTGGGCTTATAAAATAGCGCGCTACCCTCAAAGAGATCATGATGATGCTCTCCCCATTTCATTCCTTTTCCACTTTTGAACATTTCTACGAATTTATCTTCATCCTTAAAATAGGATCTTATTGCTTGATAGGCTCCCAGTATATACACAGGACTATTCTCATCTGCTAATGCCATTGCTTGTTCTGGTGGAAGAGAATATTTCCTATTTGGTGGATCATATATTATATATCCACCAGCAGCTTGATTCGCTAACCATTCTCTAATAAGACGCTCACTAGTGTTGGTCGTTTTCGCTAACTCTTCGGATGTAATGGGCCGTCCTAATTTCGCCATGGTTTGGTATAAATGAAGTCTATCCCCAATGATTACAAGCATTGCACTTATCGTGCTTGTAACATCTCCCATTGCTTTTAGCATAAATTCGCTAAGTTTTTGTTCATCAATTTTACGAGAATCAAAATTTGCTTTCATTTTGCAAACTATGATTGACAGTGCTTGATATTTTAATTTAATTAATGCAAAAAGAATATGAGACTGACAAATTCAAAATTTCAGATATGAGCCTGTCGGGAATCGTATTGTCAACAATTCAAATCCATGCGAACTAGACTGAAAATTCAGTTATGCATTTGGGGATCAACATGGTTTTTCAGATTGACCTAATTTGGAATTTCTAGTTTCTTTAAATAAAAAACTTACCTTACAACATAAGGAGTAGAAATTAATATTATTCTTGGTTTATTTGAAATAAACTATTCAATGAATTTTTCCCAAAATGACTGCTACCAAGATGACGCTTAAGATCACTATGGTTATCGCAAGGATTAGACGTCTGATTACAATTAGGTTCAATTTGTATTCCTTTTTATTTACCTCACAGTTAATACCGGACAATTGGCTAATCTTACAACATCTGAAGTAACACTGCCTAATACTAAACTCTTGAGTTTGGATCGTCCCCTGGGTCCAACAACAATTAAATCAATGTTTTTATCTTTGGCGTAGTTTACAATGGCACCAGGTATTTTAATTGAAGCTATAATTTCGGTTTTGACTTTTACAATATTATCTGCTTCGCCTTCTTTGTGCATTTTTTCCAATATTTTAGCAAGGTATGCTTCTGCTTGCTTCTTAAAATCGATTACATGACTTGGAAGAGTTACGGTATCTGAATTAGTCTGTGTTCGGACCACGTAAAGGACTACTAGTATTGCATCATAATCTTTTGCAATTCTAGTTGCATAATCGACTGCTTTATCAGCTGATTTACTGGATTCATGTATAGCTACAAGAATTTTGGAAAATGTTTTCTTTCTCGCTGTTTTATCCGTATTCAACTTACTGCCTTATTGTTGTCGATAGGTCCTAAAAAGTGAATCTATACAATGTAGCTGCTTTAGGGGTCTTCGGGATTTGAGCCCTGCATGTAGTAGGGTTCTATTACTTGGTATTTAGCTTTTTCATTTAGAAACAATGTCTGATTGGATGGTCGTACAAATAGCTCGGTAGGATTTGTAGGGCGGACGGTATTGGCTCAGAACTTGAATAAGTTTTGGATTAGAAATCCTTTTCTAAAAGTTTGAAGCAATAAGTTAAGTTGACCTTTAAATGTAAGATTTGTGGTTCACAATTCGAAGAAAAAGAGCGTCTCGACATTCATAAAAAGGTCCATGGCAGAAAGGCAAAGATAAGTGAATATGGAAGTCCAGAGTTTAATCAAGATAGGTTGAGAGGCTAACAGATAGACTTTATTTTACTTAATATTGGTAATAATACCAGATAAAAATCTGAACCTGTCGGGATTAGAACCCTTCATGTACTAGGGTTCTACTACCTTGTATTTTGCTTTTCTCAATAGACTTCTAGTTTACTCAAGTCTGGAAATTAGAAAGATATAATCCTAAAATACCACTAAACTTTACTTATAGCAAATGGATATTCCAAAGTGGAGTCTATTAGGAGATTGGTTTGATGTTTGCAAATGCAATATCCCATGTCCTTGCACTTTTGCTCAGACGCCAAGTTATGGTGACTGCGACGGCGTATTAGTTTACCATATTAAGAAAGGGCAGTATGGTGAGATATCACTTGACGAACTGAATGTTTTAGTACTGTCTTATTTTAAAGGTAATATTTGGTCAGGTAACACTAAAGCAGACATAGCAGTATTCTTTGACGAGAAAGCCAACAAGCAACAACGAAATGCCCTGAATATGATTTTTACTGGAAAGGCGGGAGGATTTATGGCCGAATTTGCAAAGTTAATTGGAGAAGTTCGGGGGATAGAATTTGCTCTTATAAATTTCGAAGTTGCTGACGATCTTGCATATTGGAGTGCAGAGATACCGGGAAAGGTAATGGCAAAGGGTGAAGCGCTTACTGGCCCCATGACTCCAAGAGGAAAGCGAGTTCAGACTATTAATGCTCCTGGAAGCGAAGTAGGTCCAGGCACAGTTACAACATGGGGGACGGCTGTAATCGATGAAGTGAATGTTCCCAACGTTCGCTACCAATGGAAGAGATCTGGAAGATCAAGCAAACACATTACATTCAATTGGAGAGGTCCGTAAATCGTATTTCGAGAATTATTTCGCTCCTGTCAGTAGTCGAAATCCTTATTTTATGTCGCTTTATTTTAATAATCTGTGAATTTAATTCAAAGAATAATAATTTTTTCACTTATCTCAACTGCAGGACTAGCATGGTTATTATCAACATTTCAACCTGATATGATGAAAGTTATGAATTCCTACAATCCGATATTTATTACGTTATATATTGCGACCTGGACTGCGGGAATGGCTGCAATGATGTTTCCGGCAATAATACCTATGGTTCTCCTTTACAACAAGCTCATTACCAATAATCAGTCAGACTCATCTCAAGAAATCGTTAAGCTAAAATTTCCGTACTCTTTCAAGTTAATTCTTTTTGTTGGTATGTATCTTGTAGTTTGGGCGGTAACAGGTATTGTTTTACTATTAGGTTGGTCTGTTCCCATGAATATTATTGTGAGTATGCCGGCGAATAATAATATTGGAATAATATTTGGGAGCATATTGATTATATCTGGTATCTACCAATTTACTCCGCTAAAGAACAAGTGCATCGGATATTGCGAATCTCCCCTGGGTTTCTTTATGAGAAGATGGAAAAGTGGAATGTCAGGGGCAATTAAAATGGGAGCCTACCATGGACTTTATTGCCTTGGATGTTGCTGGCCATATTTTTTAATTATGGTTGCTCTTGGATGGATGAACCTTTTGTGGATGGGCTTGTTTGCAGCAATAATTTTTGGAGAAAAGATGTGGTCTAAAGGAATATGGATTGCAAGAGGAGTTGGCATTGGGCTAATCGTTCTGGGAATTTCAAGCAGTATGGGGTTAATAACACTACACGATAGTATGATGTTTATGAATATGAAAAGTAATTCAGCTGAAATGGAAATGTCACCAAATGTGACGAATAATGGCATTAATGAAAGTAAATATGAAATGGGTAAAAAACCCACTATGACAGATAGTATGAATATGTAAAGATATTTTTTGAAGTATCTATTATTGTTTCTAGGAAATACTTAATATCATAATTTCCTTTACACAAATAATGACGTCAACTCAAACTTCTATTTCTAAGTGGCATATGAAGGCCGATTACGTAGAGACTTGCAACTGTGATTTTGGATGTCCCTGTAACTTTAATGGTTTTCCAACATATGGATTTTGTAGGGCTTTGACATTATATCATATTCAGGTAGGGAGCTATGGTGATGTTAAACTAGACGATCTCGATGTTGTAACAGCGTTCTCCTGGCCTAAGGCCATACATGAAGGTAACGGAACTGTACAGTTATTCATTACAAAGAACTCAAACGAGCAGCAACGCAATTCTGTTATTACTATCTTTTTAGGTCAAGCCAAGGGTGACGGTCCGTTCGTAATATTTGCATCTACTTGTAAATACTTTCTTGAGCCCCAATTTGTGGATATAAATGCAAAAATAGATGGTAAGAAAAGTAGTTTTTCCATTCCAGATATAATGGATGTTCAAGTAGAAAGTTTCATAAATCCTGTTACTGGTGAAGAACAGGATACAAAGATACAGCTGCCAAAAGGCTTTATATGGAAACTTGCCGAAGCGGCAAAAACAAAGCTAATGCGTATATCCACACCCAACTTGAATTTCGATGATTCAGGTAAAAACGCTTTTTACTCAGTTGTAGAATTTAGTGGTCCTTGATTGTTTATACCTTAATGAAGTGAAATGATTAGAGTTTCAAGATGATGGTATCATAGTTTCAATTAAATATGAAAGGCAGTTAAACAAGACATAATTGGTTGAGGCAAGTCGGTACCCGCGACGCTATCGGTTCCAATTGTTTCTAATAGAGAATTTTCCTACTAATTGAATCAACCGGCGTATTTGGATAAATTTAACTGAAAAATGAGTTTGTGCTCACTTATCATGACTCCCCTTGCACTTCCTCCTGCTTTTCCTTCTCATCTTCCTCGTCCTGTTCAACGTTTTCTAGCTCATGGGTTTCATCTTTGATTCCTTCTCTTTCAAATTCGTCGCTCATGGTACAAGTAATAAGACTACAAACTATAATGAAAATAATTACAAATGATTTTTATCACATTTTTTGTAATCATGGATGTGCCTTCCAAATATCATATCAGTAGTAATGCTGAAAACCCATTTACAAGATAAACCTTATATCTAAAAGATCGTTCTTTTACTATGAGAAAAAATGGCTAGTAGTAATGCTAATGATTGGAAACTTGAGGGTGATTATTTTGAAGGTTGCAACTGTGACTCAGTTTGTCCATGTATATTTTTGCAAGACCCTGACAAAGGTTTCTGCAATGTCGTTGTAGCATGGCATATAGAAAAAGGTCACTTCCAACAAACACAACTTGATGGGTTAAATGCCGTTGCTGTTTTTGTAGCGCCTGGAAACATGTTTACTGGACCAAAGATGAAGGCTGCTTTTTACCTGGACGAACACGCAAACCAAAAACAAAATGAGGCTTTGTCCAAGATATTTTCTGGGCAATTAGGTGGTTTCTTTGCTGCAGCAGCAAACCTTGTTGGAGAGATGGTTGGAATAAAGTCTGCTCCGATAACATTTGGGAAGGAAGGAAAACGTCGTTTTGTGTTAATACCAGAATGTATGGAATTAGAGATAGAGTCATTGAAGGGGAACGATCCCAACAGAGATAGTCTGGTAACAAATCCTTCCTTCACTGTAGCTCCTGGATATGAACCTGTAATAGCGCGCGCTACTAAACATACCTATAAAGATTTTGGATTTGAATGGGATTCCTCAGGTAAAAATGGTTTCTATTCTCGATTTAAGTATGCGCCCTAAAACTTCCTCGTGAAATAAGTAGTCGGAATTAAAATTATGTTTTTATTTATGAGCCCGTAGGGATTCGAACCCTGCATGTAGTAGGGTTTTATTACTTGGTATTTTGCTTTTTGTTCCCGGTCCTAGACTTATTATGAAAATAATTACGACAATAAATACAA
>DASUMD010000057.1:0-2509 GCA_036277875.1 Nitrososphaeraceae archaeon | reverse complement strand
GTTGTGACATATTCTTCACCCATCAGTATAGCTATATAATTATGTAAATCCATCGATTATAGCGGTAAAGTCCTATCAGGAATCTGGATTATGCGACCTTTTGGATTATAAGTTACTATTATATAGTTATGACGTAAGTCACATAATAGGAAATAATATACCTAATCAAGAAAGAGTGAATGGATTTTTGATGAAGATTGGTATAAATAACTTGTTACTCATAAAATAGCATGAGTACTAAAGGAAAAAGTAGTAAGAGTACTAAAGGAAAAAGTAGTAAGAGTACTAAAGGAAAAAGTAGTAAGAGTACTAAAGGAAAAAGTATCGGCCTAAGGGAAAGCGACGATCAACATTCGGGTATAAAAGCAGGTGGCGAACTAGGAGTAGAAAAGAGCGGACGTACTTTGGGTAAATTAAAGGCAGGTGCTGAAGTAGGAGTCGAAGACGACGATAAAGGATCAGGTAACTTACAGGCAGGTGCTAACATAGGATTGGAAACTGACGCTTTAGATGATGTAAAGCATGCCGCCGACGATACCTTTGATAATATAAAGTCAGGATTTAAGACTGCCAGAAAAAAACTTTCGCATCTGTACGACAAATAGAGATATGATTGTTCATTATATCTGGCCAGGCATTTCTCCGGATCCTATCTGTAATATTATTTAGCGTCAATATTTTAAATTAATACATAGCGTTACAAAATTAGACCAATCAAATGTTGTTTATAGCAACATTACATCATATTTTGAGTACCAAATCCGTAGGTCGAAGGATAATGATTCTGTTGAGCTGAACTCTTACTAATATTATTTCCATTGAAAGTAGCACATTGACCAATTTCGGATTTACCCGCAACCGTTATTAAGGGTCTTATCATTGGTATCAATACTCTAAAGGCTACCATCAAAGAATGATTATCGGCATTCTCGTTGAACCTTTAATTTTCATGATTGTAAATTTAATGTATTAGTATCTAGACATATATTACATTCAAGACTATGATTTTTGATGACGCAGTATCTGTAAGAATTTTCCATATATCCAGAATCCAATCAGTTTTTGAAATTTAAGAAGGAATGGTTATTTCCCGATTATAAGTGCATCGTTGTTACCACAATAGCATATAATCAATTATTAAACTAGGTTTATACTTTTCTTAATCATCATAAAAATAACCTTCGTTGTCAAAAACAGATTTTGCAAGAGAGAAAATTCTATCGTCGTAGGTGCTCGTATTTTCATTCTCTAATTTCTCGTTTCGTAGAATTTCTAAAAGAGATATCGATATACTTTCTCCAGCTTTCCCGGTCAACTTTGAATTTATTTGTTTTTTTACCTTGTCAGACAGTGTTGGTTCTGTTTGAAAATTCTTGATGCTTTCATGAAAGATTTCTCTTTCTATGTCAAATTTGTTGTCACTATGCACGGCGATGACCTTTGTCTCATCAGTTGACAAGTTGTTAGTGTTGATGAACGACATTAAAGCACCTCTATTTGATATGTCCAAGCTAAATTTTCCAAAATCAATATTTGAACGCTTTCCAAGTAATTTGCCTTTTACTTTTATTAGAACTATCTTATTCTTAACTTCTAGACAGGAGATATTTTTTGTTATTTCATCTTCTAATTTTTCTGAGTTCCACTTTGAGGAAACTATTTCATTATAGAGTATGTCTACTACATTTATCTCAACAAACCTACAGTCTAAAATCCTCTTTTCGAACGAAATAATGTAGAATCCACGTTTTTCTCCTTTTGCAGTTTCCTCTAGATCCTGAAAACTAGAACCAAAAAGAGGTCCAGGATAAACTATCACACTACCATTGATTTTCTTTTCAACCCTCTTGTGAATATGTCCACCACCATAATAATCAAATCTCTTTGGAACAAGAGAGATAGGTAGCGAATCTCTAAAATTCATATCTAACGGAAGAATTTCTTGAATCCCCTTATGCAGTAGAAAAATCTTGAATCCATCTTCCATTTCTAAATTTTTCTTGTCAAGCTTTTCATACATCTCCCTATCCAGACCAACCTTTCTTCCGGAAATACCGGTTATTTTTGCTCCCGTCTTTTTGTCAACAAAAAATTTTAGTATTACTGAATTGGTATTGGTTTGAAATTCGGTAGGTTTGATAAACAGTTCTGCAGAGTGCAAAATATCTATCATGGAAATATTGGCCGTGTTAAAGTCATGTGAACCGTATATCATGTATACTGCAATTCCTGAGTCTCTTGCTTGTTTTAATATTTCAACAGCTCTCTTTACAGGTGCAAGTTGAGGAATATTTACATCAAAAAAATCTCCGGTAATCAAAATGAAATCAACTTGTTCTTTTATAGAGATTGATATAGATTTCTCAAATGCTTGCAAATTCAAATCTCTAAGCTTGGGATTTCTCCAAGATCCTAAATGGCAATCAGTTATATGAGCAAATTTGTACAATTGTATCTATTCGATCCCAATTGTATTTTAATATTGACTGTTTACACAAATTATCATGCT
>DASUMD010000056.1:0-2127 GCA_036277875.1 Nitrososphaeraceae archaeon | reverse complement strand
CATTTGCAAGTACCGTTGCTATTTGTCGAGCGTTAACAGGTACCGGAAAGGGCGGAAGAGATCCGAAAGATCACCCATTTGCAAGAAGCGTGCGTACGGAAATTCGTAAAAGAATAACAGAATTCGATAGACACATGCTATCAGGTGACCCCAGACAGACAGAATCAAAGAAATTTGGTGGATCTGGAGCAAGGCGTAGAAAACAAAAGTCGTACCGTTAGATTTTCTATTCTTTTCATTTCATTTGTAATAAAACCCACAAACCAGTAATCCAAAATTTATTACTGGAAAATCACGATCTATTTTTTTCTAGATATTATCTTTTCGCAATATCCCTACGATCTGGAGAAATATAAAATTCCGTTAACTTTTTCTCATAGCATATACTACAAAGATATCCTGAAATGTTCCACTCTTCCATAGATTTGTACCTAAATGTTAACGTGTTACCACACAGGGCACATTTAAGATCATTTTTATCCATCAATATGAGTCCAATCTAGAGTAAATTAAAAGTTGTGAAATAGTCAACATGATAACCTGTCCAGCTAACTAAAATCTGCGAAATCACTTTCAAGATAACAAGCAATATTTTAAATTAGGATATTAAAGTCACCATAAACATCACAATGGACGCTAAAGAATCATATTATAAAGTATTTGATCTTGTTGAAAAGCATCATGAATGGTTCAGGTCTTCTATTCCACTAATTGCAAGTGAAAATATTCCTAGTCCTGCTGTGAGAGAGGCCATTGTATCAGACTTTGGGAATAGGTACGCCGAAGGCTGGCCTGGCGAAAGAGTCTACGCTGGATGTATTTACATTGATGAAGTAGAACTGATATGCAATGAATTGGCTAAAAGGGTGTTCAAGTCTGAATTTGCTGATTGTAGGGCCACTTCAGGTGTAGTTGCAAACCTTGCAATATACTCTGCTTTTTCTAATCCAGGAGACCATATGCTAGCTGCATCCATTCCTAGCGGAGGACATATTTCTCACGGTAAAAAAGAACATTCTGGAACTGCCGGTCTTGTGCATGGACTCAATATAGAACATTATCCATTCTCAAAGGAAGATATGACTATCGATGTGGACGCTACCAAGAAAAAGGTCACTGAAATGATTGCAAATGGTAAAAAACCTGCTATCGCAATGTTTGGAGGAAGTCTATTTCTTTTTCCTCATCCGGTAAAAGAATTGGCAACTTTTATGCATGATAATAGTATTTACGTCAATTATGACGGGGCTCATGTGGCTGGATTGATAGCAGGAGGAGAATTTCAAGATCCAATTGGAGAGGGTTCAGATTCTATGACAATGAGTTCTCACAAAACTCTTTGGGGTCCACAAGGAGGAATTATTGTCTCACTAGAAAAATATGCAGACAACATTAAGAAAGCTATTTTTCCAGGCAATACAAGCAGTCATCATCTCCACCATGTAGCAGGTAAAGCTATAGCCTTAGCAGAGTCATTAGAATTTGGAAAGGAATATGCAAAACAAGTAATAAGGAATGCAAAAACGCTTGCCGAATCACTTGCACATTTTGGTTTTACAGTTCTGGGAGAAAAACGTGGGTATACGGAATCACATCAATTGGCTGTAGATGTTTCAAAATTTGGAGATGGCGGAACTATTGAAAAAGAATTGGAGAAAGCAAATATTATTCTTAACAGACAGCTCCTGCCAGGTGATATCAAATCTGGTAAACATTATATGCATCCAAGTGGAGTTAGAATAGGTGTACCCGAAGTAACTAGGTTAGGGATGAAGGAAACTGACATGAAGGAAATTGCATCATTTATCAAACAGATAGTTATAGACAAGTCAGATCCGAAGACGGTTGCTAGCTCGGTATCTAATTTTCGTGAACAATTTCAAAAAGTACAGTATGCATTTGAAAATTCAACCGATGCTTATGAGTATATAAGAATAAGAGCCAAGTAGCAGGCATGCAATTTGGACACCTCTTTGTGCTAAACTATGTAGCTTGAACAGACAATATTTTTATGAACTTAGTTTTATCAGGTTTTACATCTTGTGCAATATATTTTACTTCTAGTATAACTTTGTTGACCCAATTGCCTAGAAAATCTAGAAAATATATGAAAGGACTTGGATTATT
>DASUMD010000055.1:0-5135 GCA_036277875.1 Nitrososphaeraceae archaeon | reverse complement strand
GGTATCCAATTAATACAGGACATACGCTAGTGCTCCCAAAGAAACACCACAAGGATATTTTTACGATGGGAGATGATGAAATAGGCAAACTATTCTCAACGGTTTCTTTCTTGGCAAAAGGAATTGTAAAGGCTCTTGACGCAAAGGGACTAAATATTGGACAAAATAACGGTAGGGCAGCCAGCCAAATAGTACCTCATGTCCATGTTCACATAATCCCGAGATACAATTATGATTCTCCAAATGGGAGATGGCCTTCAAGATATCTCATCTCAGAAGAAGAACTTGATAAGATCGCCCAAAAAATAAGAGCATCTCTGACAGTATATGGAATCAAGGCAAATTAGACTACAAGTAATGGTCTATTAGTGTGATGGTTTGAAACGTAAAAGCGCGCCAATATTTCCCAGGCTTCCTAACTGTGCCCCTTCTTCTGTTTTTGATGAGATAACTTCCATTTTGCTTCCAATATTAGCCGATAATTCTTCAAGGAAGTCCACGATATCTTTTTCTGTGATTTCCCTATCCTGACTTCCACATTTGGGGCACGATTTTGATACTTCCTCCTGCTTTACATTGATCAAATCGATTCTATCAACATATTTTTCGTCAATATCTCCACATTTATTGCACTTTATCTCTAAATGCATGTATGGTATCTCATCTGTAATTATCAATGTGTCTACAATACCGCTTTTTAGCATATCCAGAACATCATGAATACCATACACAGATAATCCCTCATCGGAATATACCTGACTCATAAATTTCTTCACTAGTTTCTTCTCTTCTAGCAATCGATATTCGGAGATTATTCCTTGTTCGTTTACTTTTTCCAATAATTCCCTGATTCCTTCGCTTCCAGAGTAAGAGATGTCTATTGTAGCAAGTACGTTGTTTTGGAGTCGATAATCAAGATATTCTTCCTTCAAAAAGTTTTCTTTAGTTGGACCAGGTCCTCCTACAATCAAACCGCTAATTTTATGTTCGTCTATAAAGATTTTTTGTGCATGCTCTGCAATTCTATGAAAATACTCGTTAAGCTCATTCTCCCTTAGTCTTTCAAATCTCCTTGCAGACTGTCCTCCCTGTCGATGTTTTCCAGCGACGCCAGAAGTTAATGTATCTATAACCTCCCATCTGTCACCAGTAAGTATGCCTAATCCTGCTTCCTGACTATCTATGGCAAGTAATCCTATTACCTTTTCATCTCTAAGCATATCCCTGATATGATCTGTCCAAAAATGATCATCACATCTGTATAGGTTAATCTGGATTGGTTTTGGCGGTAGAACCGAATAGAGCTCTATTTTTTCATTACCTATTCCTTTATTGTTCGGAATGGCTCCACAAAAAATTGCAAGTCCATTTTCAGGTGTTTCCTTGAATAATTTAAGATGCTCAACTGTTTTGCTCAGTGCATCTTGTACATGAGTCCTCGTTAAATCTGATTTGATATTAGACGCAGTGCCTGACTCATTTCTGAGTTGGCCAATTACCTCAAAAATTGGTCTTCTTGGAGGTACATAGACCGTAACTAATTCTGTCCCATGGCCTGTAATATTTGACAGCTGGTTCAACATCTTGGTTAGTTTGTATCTCTTCACAGAGTCCCACTTTTTCTTGTGGGTGTCTTGACTCATTTCTAATAGTAAGTCATCTCTAAGTCTATATAATATAAGGTTAAGGCAATCATTTTATCCATTTATTGGGTTTATTATGGCCGTACTATTACTATAAAAATATGAAATCAGAATAAATAATCTGTAAATGCTTCCTAGGATTGATTACATTAAGCAGGGGAGGATGAGGCTGGGAATGACTCAACGGGAATTGGCGTCGCTTTCTGGAATTAGCACATCCATGATAAATCAAATTGAGTCAGGACGATGCAAACCAAGTTATGATACTGCTAAAAAAATATTTGAAGTTCTTAGTTCTCAAGAAGGAAAAACCTCATTGAAGGCTGGAGACATTTGTAGCAAGGAGGTGATATCAGTCCAGAAAGATGAAAAATTAGAAGTTGCGATCGAAAAGATGATGAAGAACTCTATTAGCCAGATACCTGTTTTCGACGTATATAAAATTGTGGGGCTTGTAAGTGAAGATATCCTTGCTAGAAAAGTACTTGAGAGCGATGACAAGAAAAATATCCATCAAGTACCTATACTGCAGATAATGGAACCACCGCCCCCAATTGTAGACATAGCGACCCCTGCTAAAGCTCTTATTCCGCTTGTAAGATTTGCAAAATGCGTACTTGTAAGTCGGAAGGGCGAAATTACAGGTATTATAACGATAACCGATACGCTAAAAATGGCCGAATAGAATCAGAACTATTCTCTCAGGTTTTCCAGCCCGACACAACAATCTGCACTTTTTAAACAACTTTCACAGATATTTATTGCACTTCCACTCGGCAGAGACTCTTCACACAAGGCGCATTTTCTCTCAGGTCCCTCCAACATATACGTATAATATTCTACTATGTGATATATATTTTCAGGTTTTCCCAGAATAGCATTCTTTAATATTTTCTGGTAAATATAAGCTAATTTAGTTCAAATTATATTTTTAAAGTCAGTCTTCGCTTCTTCCTAACATCACCTACTATCCACTTTGTAACCAATATCAGTCCAAATATTGGAAAGCTACCGATAAACAAATATGGAAAAATGGCGAGGAAAATCGACGGTTGAAATATCTCCATATGTAATTCAATTTGCGCCGGGATAATATAATTCTGTATCCTTAAGGTTCTTTAGGGGATAGTTGACTCGCATAACTTCAATTGACGTGATGATTTAAATGTTATATCAAGTCCACCTCGTTCTTCTGAAAGTTTAGAATAGAAAATCACTAGTCATTTAGATGCATATTGATCTGAGTCAACTGTTAAAGAATAGTTTTTGATTTTTGGTGATTGTAGTTTATCATCCATAACAACAGTAAAACTTGCCGTAGAATGCGAAGTCATATTACTCGGTTCGGTAATTGCGCTTGATAGACCAATAATCTTTCCATTGCTGTCAAAGAAAGACGCAATCGCAAGAACATTTGTGGCGGTATCATTACCCATATTGGAAATTCTTCCACTAACATAGTAATATCCAAATATGTCTGGCCTAGATTTTAAAGACGTTATGACAATGCTATCTGGCTTCTGCTGTCCAATTTCACTCGTAAAATTGAGGGTATAATTAAAAAAGTGTTTGGTTTGGTTCTTATCGAGAAATATTATTTCAAATGGCGATACCTGTCCGGTATTTAATGACCTTAATGAGACAATTCCACTCCCATTGCCTATATTTTGTCCGTTTTTGTCATAAAAATTAGCATAAGCTGTGATACTCCGCTGAGTTTCATTTGATGTGTTTCTTATTTCACCCAGTAGATGAATAAACCCACTCTGATCAATTACTATGTTCTTTTCTAGGATACTGAAATTATCTATAGAGTAGCCTGTGCCATTTATTATTAGTAGAATTGTACTACAAAATAGTAACACTGTTATCGGGATTAATTGAAAGGAAAAGGAGCAGAAAAAATTTCTAAAATAATCCTTCACAACAATACATCCTAAATATACTGGTAAGTTGAGGGAATATATCTGTGTTTCAAAATAACTTTTCTCTATAGTTTACCGATTTTTTAGTAGAAAATCCGAATAAACTTGTTCATATTGGAAAGCAAGAGAAAAATCATCATTTGAAAGTTTTTCTTCAGTTTTATTTCCGGTAATGAGATAATTCTTAAAGTGTTCATAGCTGGAAGCTTCTGAATTGACAGATTTGATAAAAGAATCTTTAATATTTTCCTGTCCTTTTGGAACAACCAGATCTCTTGCTTCGTTTTCAAGCTCTTCGAACTGGGACAAATAATTATCAGTTATAGTAATCATTGTCAAATTGTCATTTTCCTTAGTTGTCCATTTTCCAAGTTCTTGTTGATATTTGCTCGTAAGTTCCGTAGACTTTGATACCAACGCCCTGAGTGAATCGATAAAACCTTGGATGCTACTTTTATTTCCTGACTGTTCTTGTGGTTGCGGCACCAGGACACTGGTTGATTCGCTAAAAACTTGAACATTGTCTTTTATAGGATCAAGAGACATGACAATGCTTGTTGATACAACTATCAAAGCTATTATAATCATTCTGAAAAATGAGTATTTGTTTTTCAATTAAGATTATTCAATGTCTTGAATAATTAAAAGTTTATCAAGTCTTGGTGTATCCTTTTGTAAGAAATAATAAACAGCGAGTAATGAATCTTCAGAACCCATCAATTCAACTATAATCGCTCGCATTCAAATTCAATTCTCTCTTTTTTTTTCCATGATGTATAGTTGATATGATCTGTTAACTCAACATCAAATAATTCAAAGATTTTCTTTCTCAAATTATCGGCCTCTTGAAATTTCTTCTCAGCTCTGAGATTATTTCTCCGATCAATCATCTCTTCAATTTTGATTTTAGTTTCATTTTTAATCTCCATTATTTTAATGCCTATGATATCCATGATGGTATCTACTATAGGTAGAGCTTTATCAGACATCCTAATAGTTAATTTTTCCAATGAACTCAAGTTGTTAACATACGAAACGAGCTTCATAAACGAGGTCAATGCTAATGGTGTATTCAGGTTACTATCAAGTGCGGACAAAAAATCATTTATGAAACCTTTACATTTATCCTCAAATTCGTCCGTGTTTTCAGATACATTTTTAGTTGTTCTAAGTTCATAGATGCAATGTTCAATTAGTCTCCATTTTTGCAATGATTCTTGCAATATTTCATCATTGTAATCCATGGGTTTTGAATATTGAGAAGAAATCAGGTATAATCTAAGGACATTAGAACCCCATTTTTTGAGAGCGCTCTTAAGCACTATCATATTTCTGAGCGACTTTGACATCTTTTCTGAATTAATTGTAATCATTCCTACATGCATCCATAGTTTTGCTAGTTTTCTTTCGTTAAAAGTTTCAGATTGTGCAATTTCATTTTCATGATGAGGAAATATCAGGTCAGTGCCACCTCCATGAATCTCTATTTCATTACCAAGGAACTTTGATACCATGACCGAACACTCAATATGCCAACCTGGTCTTCCTCTTCCCCAAGGACTTTCCC
>DASUMD010000054.1:0-6448 GCA_036277875.1 Nitrososphaeraceae archaeon | reverse complement strand
TGTAAATAGAATTTTCATTCCTTTAGTGCACGAGGCTGCATACTGCTTAGAGAATGACAGCAAAAGTATGACTCAAATTGACTCGGCAGTGAAATTTAAAATGTATCTACCAATGGGTATATTTGAATTGGCCGACTATACTGGACTTGATGTTATCCACAGGGCGACTATCGAAATGTATTCTCGTGATAAAAAAGTAGTGAATCCACATCCTAAAATAGAACAACTATTTTCATCAGGAAAATACGGTAAAAAATCAGGAGAGGGTTTCTATTCTTATGGTGACAAGAATTATGAAAGGGTTCCATTATCCGAGGAGGAAGCAAAACAATACGATCCAATTAGGATTTTATCAGTTGCGATAAATAATGCAGCTTGGTTGATTTCCAATGGTGTATGTACAAGAGAGGATGTTGAATTGGCCATGAGATTGGGAATGGGTCTTAGAAAAGAACTATTTGAGATTGGGAAGGAGTCTGGTTTTGAAAAAATTATAAGTACTCTGAATCAATTGGAAGGAACAAATGGATCATTTTACACCCCTGATCCTTATCTAAAGACTATTACAACATAGACTTCTTATTTCCATATTTAGTATCTGCCTCTATGGCTCTTGTTGTGATCCAAAATAGTCTGATATTACTTTGACTGCAGAATAAGCATCTTGTGATGTTTGTATGAATACCCTTTTTCTATCATCAAGATATCTCCCACCAAAATTTTCAGCAGTACCTCCACTACTGGGAATTGTTACCAATATTTTTTTTAACATATACCCAACGCACAGCTCTATCAAAGTTCCTACGCCTCCACCCACAGCAATAATTCCATCTGCAGAGGTTGCCACGACAAAGTCTCTGGCATAACCTATTCCTGTTGCAATAACAACATCACAAAACCTATTAGCAAATTGAGCTTCTTCCTGGGGAATGATTCCCACAGTCAAACCTCCATGTTCTTTTGCTCCTTTACATGCATATTCCATAACACCTCCCAGTCCACCACAAATTAGGATAGCATTTGCCTTCGCTATTTCGGTTCCAACCTGATATGCTATATGGTTTGTTTTTTCGCTTGATTTATCTTGGTTATACCCTATAACCGCAATTTGGAGCCTTCTCATGGTTCTCTCGATAAAGTAGTTCTTGCAATTATTATAATATTAGTTTGCGTATATTCTTCTTAATTATGGGATATCCGCTTGACCAAACCTAATTGACAATAAGATATTTGGATCATTGTACTCATACTCTTGAATTCCACATACCCACGATATTACTAAATTTGAGGTGAAGAATAATATGTCTCCAATAGGTCACACAGATGAATGAAATATAGAATCAAAGACCCTAATTTAGCTGAAGAGGGAAAGAAAAAGATTGATTGGGCAGAGGTTCATATGCCAGTTTTATCTAATCTTAAAAAAAAATTTAAACTCAACAGTCCTTTGAAGGGCGTCAAGATTGCTGGATGTCTGCATGTTACAAAAGAAACGGGTGTTCTAATTCGCACATTACGCGATTTGGGTGCTGATTTAGCGTGGTGTGGTTGCAATCCCTTGAGTACACAAGATGATGTCGCTGCTGCACTAGTACATGAAGGAATCTCAGTATTTGCAAGTAGAGGTGTTTCAAATGAACAGTACTACGATGATATTCATGCAACAATGGCACTAAACCCTAACGTAACAATAGATGATGGAGCGGACCTGACTGTTGAAATGCATAATTCCGCTGGAAATATGAGCGAAATTTATGGTGGAACTGAAGAAACCACCACAGGAGTAATTAGATTACGAGCTATGGAGAAAAATGGTAAATTGAAATATCCCATAATGGCCGTCAATGATGCTGAAACAAAACACGATTTTGACAATGTTTATGGTACAGGACAATCGGCCTTAGATGGGATAATTAGGGCTACTAACATACTGATTTCAGGCAAAAATGTTGTTGTGTCTGGATATGGACATGTGGGGAAAGGAATTGCAAAAAGGGCAGCTGGGCTTGGAGGCAATGTCATAATAACTGAAATAGATCCCATTGCAGCATTGAAGGCAAAACTGGATGGGTACTCTGTTTTGCCGATGCAGTCTGCGGCTGCATCAGGTGATCTATTTATTACCACGACTGGATGTAAGGATGTAATAAGAGAGGAACATTTTTTGAAGATGAAAGATGGAAGCATCCTAGCCAATGCAGGACATTTCAATGTCGAGATTTCTGTTGATGCCCTTAAATCAAACTCTAAACTGGTAAAACAAATCAATGAGAACACAACTGAATATGAACTCAAGAAAGGAAATAAAATATATCTAATTGGTGAAGGAAGATTGGTGAATCTCGTCGCTGCAGAAGGTCATCCTTCAGAGGTAATGGATATGAGCTTTTCAAATCAGCTTCTTTCGGCTATTAAGTTGATTCAATCGAAGGGATCACTTTCTCCAGCTGTATATGATATCGAAAGATCACAAGATCAAGAAATTGCAAAAGCAAAATTGGAATCAATGGACATCAATATAGATGCTCTCACCGAAGAACAGCAGACTTATTTGACTGGATTTAGCGAAGGGACGTAGATACATTTTCCAATTATTCTTGTACCTTTTGCTAGAAATTTATCAAGATATTAATTGGGAAAATATTAATCAAACTTGGGATGGGTGGTCTAGACTGGTTATGATACCTGTCTCACACACAGGTGGTCGAGAGTTCAAATCTCTCCCCATCCATTCTTTTTAGTCTACAATAATTTTGAAACGTTAATTTGGTAAGAATTCCTTTTGATTTGAACAATCAACTTTGTTATTGAATATTAAAGATTACACACGTCATTCATATGATATTAACAAATATCCGATGGCAGTTTAATATTGAAAGGAGTAATTTACCCCGTTAATCTAGTTAAAATGCCAAAAATAGTTAATTCCACAAAAAATATATGGTTTTGAAAAAGAAATTAGAATAGTATTGAAAAGAGAAGTTCTAAATTATACTGATAAAAAGCATTTTTCTCCGAAATCCAATCCAAGGTGGGGAAAAGAAGAGGAAACCGAGATTTTTGGTCAAAACGTAAAACTCTTTAGAAAGGGAAAGATGAGTGAAGACGATTTTCGGCGTTTCCGACTTCAACATGGAGCTTATGGATCCCGCCTGCAACAGAATTACAGTATGATTAGGATCAAAATTCCTAGCGGTGAGATAACACCAGAACAGTTAGAGAAGATTGCGTCAATGTCGGAAGCCTTTTCAATTGGTTCGGCCCACGTTTCTACTCGTCAAAATATTCAGCTTCACTGGGTACAGCTTGAAGATGTAAGCGAGGTTATGAGAGGTCTAGTTGAGGTAGGACTAACAACAAGAGAGGCTTGTGGCAATACAATCAGGAACGTCATGTGTAGCCATTTTGCTGGTGTCTGCCCAGACGAGGAATTTGATTCGACTCCTTATTCCAAGGCAATTGCACGATTCTTTCTTAGAAATCCGGTGTGCCAAAATTTGCCAAGAAAATTTAAGATCAATTTCGCATGTTGTTCAAATCATGGTTTGGTTAGGATTGCGGATATCGGCTTGATTCCGATGAAAAAGGACGAAGCTAATGGATTCAAGATATACCTCGGTGGAGGGCTTGGAGCTGCTTCGTTCATAGGGCACCAGTTAGAGGAATTTACTCCTGAAGATAGAGTCGTGTCTACATGCATGGCTGTAGTGAGGTTGTTTGATAGACTTGGTAATCGAGAAAATATGGCCAGGAATAGGATGAGATATCTGGTCAATGAAATGGGGTGGGAAAAATTCCAGAAACTAGTAATCAAAGAAAGATCAAACGTAGAAATGACAATTTCACTTGAAACATTAAATAGATACAAAGTGGACTTTGAAGGCACCAGTATTAGACAATTGTCAAACGGTAAGAAATTACCACTAATTAATGAAAAAGTAGACATTAATAGTGACCCGTACAAAAGATGGATTCACTCCAATGTGGTATCACAGAAACAGAATGGTTACTTTGTTGTATTTGTTACACTAGGCGCCGGTGATATAACATCAAACCAACTTCGGTCCCTTGCGAAGACTATTCAGAATTACTCTGGTGAAGGTTGTGCCAGGAATACTCCAAATCAAAACTTTGCAGTAAGGTTTGTTAAAGCCAGGGATTTACCAGAATTTTATAACGATCTTGCAAAGATTGGCCTTGCAAATCCTGGTGCACTGACTATGTCATCTGCCGTTGGATGTTCTGGTACAACATCATGCAATCTAGCAATAACCAATTCTCATAGACTGGCAAAAGAAATCCAGTCCAAATTCATTGAGCTAGGACTGGATACTGAGGATGATCTTAGAGACTCAACGATTAAGATAAGTGGATGTCCCAATTCTTGTGGTCAACATGAGATTGCAACAATTGGATTCTATGGTGGAGCATCAAGAATAGAGGGAACCATGACTCCAACTTACACGATGATGTTTGGAGGAAGGGATGGAGAAGATGGTATGCTGGGTAGAACTGTAATGCGTGTGCCAGCAAAAAGAGTCATTTCTACCATAATAAAAATAATTGAAATATACAGAAAGGAACGAAGTGCGAATGAATCACTTACAAGGTGGATAGGCAAATTGATTAATGGAGCAATCAATGATAATGGAGAAATAAAGAACCTGGATGACATAAAAACGGCGTTGATGCAGACTATATCATTACCAAGTCCTAGTGACGATCCAGAATCCTACATGGATTATGGTAACGATATTAAATTCAGTGCAAAGACAGCAAAAGGTGAATGTGCAGCTTGAAATATACTTCCAAGGAAAAAAAAACTAAAAGCATCCTATCAAAGAATCATACATTCAACAACTTGCAAGGTGTCATTACAAGCGCAGATATACTTAGAACTTTGATTAGGAAAAATTCAGTAAGAGTGGTGGATGTCAGGAAAGAAGAAGAGTATAAAAAAGAACATATTAAGACAGCGGTATCAATACCCCTTGCCAAAGTGCTTGACAATGATTCCCCAGAAAGAATAGTTCAATTGCTGGAACAAACTGGAATTTCTGATAAGACTCCTGTTGTCGTATATGATGATACCTTTGGTGCACTTGCTGCGAGGGTTGCATGGACATTCCAGTATGTGGGACATTCAAACACATCATTACTTGAAACAACCTTTGCTAAGTGGAAAAGTTATGGATTTGAAACAGAGAAAAAAGTGAATGTCTTCCCTCATGCTAAACATTCTCTCAAAGTAAATAATGAAATATTTGCCAACTACGATGAAGTGGAGAAAGCAAAAAGCGAGCAGAATAGGATTCTTATTGATTCAAGAGAACGCCTAAATTTTTTGAGTGAGCATATTCCAGGGGCTACTAACTTACCTTATACCATGTTAGGAACAGCTGATTCAATACTAAGGGAACCCCAAGAAATCAAGAGATTTATGGAAAATAGGGGGATATCCACAAATGATGAGGTCATCACATATTGTGGCAGCGTAGGAACTCTATCAGGGCTTGCATACTATGCATTGAGGATTGGAGGCGTGAAAAAAATTAGATTGTATTCAAGATCCTTCAAAGAATGGAAAAAATTGGGAAAGCCAATTGAAGAATTTAAGGACGCAAACTTCTGGGACCTCTCGGCAGAATAGTCAAAAATTTTCTACAATGAAATGAGATCACTGGTTATTCGGACATAGTTTTTAAATATTTCAAAAGTTTTATTGCGTCACGAGCTTTTAGACTATCCCTATTTTTCAGTATATAGCTCCTAAAACCTTCAAGCTCATCATAAATTGAAGGCAACTGTTGTTGGGTCAACTTTATGATATCTTCATAATTTCTAAATGGAAAGTAAATGTTTTTTGCAATCTTTGCAATTCTTTTTTTCGTCTGATTCGTAATTATCCCTTTTTTATACGCTAAAAATAAATTGAACCTGATATCGATCATTGCCTCGGACTGCAAGATATTGTTTTCTCGAACGAAGGTGACTGCTACTTCATCATCAGCGTCAATGATTCCATTTTTATACAATTGAAAAATCTTTCCGATACCTTTCATTCCAAACTTTTCTAACTCAACGGCTCTTAATGCACCTAGACTAGATGCACCTATTAGCTCGACATTTTTTCTTGTCGCGAGATGATATACCTCAATTGGTGGCGGAGGATAGTCATGCAGAAAAACTCCATCTATAAACCCAACATATTTTTTTTCGTCCGAATCCTGAGATAACATCAAAAAATCTCCTTTCTTTGCAGGGTCTCTATAATCAGCGTCTAAAATCTTAATTGCTTCTTCTCTTCTTAGTGTAGGTCCAAGATATACTATTGGTTTGCTCATGTTTTAAAAGACTCCCTTCCTCTTTTTCCGATCACAGCCTTTGTGATTTTGAATGTTTCTAACCCAGGTACTATTGTTCTTACTACAGGTATCATTATTTGTGG
>DASUMD010000053.1:0-4265 GCA_036277875.1 Nitrososphaeraceae archaeon | reverse complement strand
GTAAATGGAATCGGTCCTCATTAATTGCAAAAATGAAAAGACTTCCTCATTCGTAACACCATGCTTTATGTCATATTCAATTCTTTTAAGTACTTTGCCTATTTTCCCATACTTGTTATTCAATCTAATCTCCCATCGCGTCGCATTTTCAGATAAACCTCTCACAAATCTAACAACTGTCTGTTCCATATGTTTAACATGCCAATCGCGCAAAGGGAAACTATTTTGCTTCAAATAACTCAACATATTATACTCTAATGCCCTATATAATGTAGCGTATTGACTCATGTGAGTTGAGATCATCCTCGGTTTGGAAGAATTGAATCAAGTTTGTTTCTTGGTTATGATTTTTGGGAACGTCTTGTCAACATCATTACAATTTATGGTAATTTACGAATCCTAAAAAACTTTGAGTATGAGATAAATATCAGCTTATCGTAATTGTTGTCGCGACTCAGTTCTACTTTTGGTCTTGGTCATTGTCATTCGTTGAGCTACATAGGTTATTCCATGATCTAACTCTAGGTGGCTAAGGAATGCTATCCCGTTATTTACAGTATCTTTAACTATCAAATTTCTTCCACACTCACTACATCGAATTATGTGTTCATCCGAAAATATCATAATTATGATATATTCAGAGCCCAATATAAGTAAACCGTAGCTGCTTTCTTTCATTTAGAAGTTAAAATTAGTAACCAAGCTAAACCGGTGCACCCATAGTGGTTAAGCATTTATCACTAATATGTGCAAGAAAGTAGAACCCTACTAGGTAAAGGGAACTAAAGCCGATGAACCCTTGAGAATTAAATTGAATAAAAATACAATAACATCCTATTTCCCAAAAAATGAAAATACTCGAGCTTCGTAAGCCCTAGCATTTGTAATACTATAATTATGCAAAATTTCTCTAACTTTTTTCAATTAAATAGTATAACATAAGATTTTTTCCATATGAAGCAATAAAGGCGCATTTTACAGTTTTTCAGCTTTTAAAACAATATAATCTATTAATCCTTTTTTAGATACAGTCATCATCTTGACTAATGATTTACAAAGGATCTTCTCAATATATGATGGATAGTGTGCCGTAATTTTCTGCCGTAGGTCTTTCCTGTTTTGAATATAGTAAAGAGCAAGTGGTTCATATACTTGTTTACCAATCATAATTTCATTCGTTATTTTGAATCTGCATTTTCTAATAGCTGACTTGACATATTCTAATCCATAATGCTCTGATGACCAAGTCAGGTTGAGAATTCCTAGCTTAAACAGTTTTTTCAAGACATTATCTAACGAAACTATCACAGGCATGGCTACTACCATTATGCCTTTGGGATTCAATATTCTGTAACTTTCGGCAATAAAGCCGTCAAAAGGTTTGAAATGTTGGGCAGATTCTAATGCAATGATTCTGTCAACAGTACCAGTTGCGAAAGGCAAGCATAAAGAAGTGCTATTAATGCAAGTAATACCGGCTCGTAGACAGCGAGTATGAAATGCTTGTGCATTTTCAATCTTATTTAAGGCGAGCTTGAATTCATTAGCCAGCTGATGAGAATTAATATTCACACAGACTATATTCCCCAGTCTATATTCTCTACTCCATTCAAGAGCAGGTGCTCCGTAACCGCTTCCAACATCAATGAGAGTTCTAGAAGAGCGAAGGTCTGCGAGATTTCCTACGAGGGTACATAAATTAGATTGGGCCCTAACGGGACTGTTTACGTCTCCTTGCCAATATCCAAAATTGAGCATAGTAGCGCCAGTGGCAGCTTGCATTATAGGTGATAAGGAATCATATAGCTTGATTACATCTATCTCGTTTCGTCTCAGTGTCCATAGGGTCGCATCAATTGGATTAATGGTGAGCAATCGACAAATTATTCTTACAAAAGCCTTTAATTAATTAATGCAATATCTATCAGATGTATTGGAAACAGGAACATCCGAATTTTTTATCGTCAATAGTAACTGTAGTTGACAGATTTATTTGAATAAATTAAGTTTAATTACATGATATTATGTATATAATACACATAATCAGTTGGAACTTATTATACTATCTTCATTAATTTTTTCTATAGTTGCAATGGGATTGTCACTGGCTAGAATAGTAAGATCATATAGAGAAGGCAAACGCAAGAGACAATCTGATCTTTTTTCGAATGTTACAAATATCACCAGAATAATAGAAGATGAAAAATTTGTTCAATCTAGAAGGGCGCTCAGAAAAAATAAACTCCTAAATCAGTTAAGGGAAGGTAATGAAAACGATAATTTAGTTTTTGAGCTTGATATGGCAACAGAAGATGCAGCTAGAAATGTAGCATCTACTTACGATAGACTAGGTTTTATATTAAAACATGATAAAGAATTGGAAGATGAATTTATCCAGTGGCAGAGCTATGTTATTGCAGATATGTGGTTACTAACAAAAGAGCTCGTAATCAAAAAGTGGCGGTCAAAAAACCAATCCTATTTGAAGGAATTTGAACGAATAGGCAAAAAAGCATTAGATATTGAGACATAAGTAAATCATGAAATGATCTTTCTTGAACGTCATAATGTATGTGATCTTTCTTGAATGTTATAATGTCTGTAAAGCCCTATTTTATCTGTTTTACATCATGCGAATTAATATGTAGGATTATCTTAAGTTCATTAAATCAGAGATTATTTAGCTAGAGTTACTTTACAGCAATTCTCTAATTCATTACATCAAAATAACTTTACCATTCATTCTAATCGATGGCATTTCTACATAATGATAAAGCAAGAAATAAACAGGTACCGAGAAACGTGTACCTGATGAATTTAAATGTGACAATTTTATGGAAACGGCTATCAGCTCACTTAAATATCTAGGCGAAACTAAGATATTTATGAGTTCAAGGCTAGTTATCTTGTCGTTATCAATCTCTTTGCTACTTAATTATGGCTTTGGAATTATAGATTTTACTAGTGGTCAAATCAACACCACACAGCAGCTGCAGCAACTACAGATGAATCAGAATGATATTGATTTTACTAGTGGTCAAGTAAATGCAAGCCAGATACAGGGTAATGGATCAGCTGGTAATTTGAGCAGTGCCTGTGACACTTCATATCCAGATTTTTGTGTTACCACGTATTCTGCAAACTTGACTTGTATGGATATCCCCCACAGAAATTTTACAGTATTGGGACCAGACACTTATGGATTAGATTCTGATGGTGACGGCCTGGGTTGTGAAAATTCTAATGTTGCCTACGTGAATTCTAATGTCACAAACAAATCGAGTAACCTTAATACAACTCTTCCCTAACCATTGCCTCCTGAGTCACTAAATGATATTAAAATTGGTAAAAAGTGTAGAGTAAAGAAACAGTAAAAAAAATCACATCTTGTTATTCATTCATAAACTATTTATTTTGCAGGTTAATTGTTTAAATTTTAAGAATTATTTTCTCTAATTTGAAAATCTGGAAAAGCCTTAAATTAGCCTCTCCTTTTACATAGTCGGTCATCATTGAGAAGTTTTAACTCAAATATTACAAAATTTAATCTATTTGTTCTGTCGTGCAATGTTGTACTTCTGGTTGTAGTCGTACAATTCTCACCATTTAATTCGGTCGCGGGTCAAATGCCCAACCAAATAGAATATGTGTATAATATTGAACAGATGAAAGGTCACCTTGAACAGGCCGTTGAAAACAAAGAGAATGGAAACAATTCATTAACACAGGCACATATTCTACATCCCATAGTAGAAATATATGATTTTATAGAAGCTCCTCTTGTTACCGTTGATAGTAATCTTAATCACTCCCTATATACTTCATTGAATGAGCTGTCACAAAATGTAGAAAAATTAGACTTGTCTCAATTTAAGGGAGAAGCAAATAAAGCCAATCAAATGCTAAACAATGCGATTGAACTAATTGTTCCACAAGTTAATAGTACCCTGAACCTGATAGTAGCCTCATGGCTACTTGACGTTGCAAATACAGAATATGAGTCAGGTGTGAGAGATGGGAAGGTGGCTGAAATAGTTGAATATCAGGATGCAAGTGGTTTTATATCAAGAGCAGAGTCCTTGGTTAATGACTCATTGCCCATTCTAGATCAATCAATGAAAGCTTCAGCAGATGAAGTCCTGAGCTTGATCTCACCTCTGAAATTGAAGGTTCAAAGTAAGGCCGATATCCGGACATCAATCAGTGAGATAACGCAAAAAATATCTAATATGACTGGGATCTAGTAACCAGAAGAGACAGTAAGC
>DASUMD010000052.1:0-2813 GCA_036277875.1 Nitrososphaeraceae archaeon | reverse complement strand
ACCAGAGTGTTATCAAAAAAAGAGAACGATTGAAGAAAAAATAGCATTAATATTCAATACGAGATACTATTATCACGAAATAATTAACATCGTGATGTAAAAAATCACTGTGATTATAAGTGAAACCTTTGTGATATTCATCGATCTATTCAATGCAGTTGCATAATTTTCGAATTGATCTCGCCCCATTAATTTTATTTGTGAATATGAATCCATATATGAAAAGCTCGAAGGAGTGGTCTTGGACATCGACTTACTAGATATCTCACTAAAGGCCCTGATTATATCCTTGTCATTAGTAACATTCCCCAATGCATAATATCCCTGACGAGTTCTTTTCCCCGAACTAGAATGTGTATCCGATGAGCATATTTCCAACATGTTGATTCCTGCCTTATTTAGTTCACGGAGAATTCGTAATCGTAACCCATTGACAAGATTATTTGAATCTGACCATCCAATAAGATGATCCTTATTATTGATACGAAGATTAAGAACACCGATTCCAGCTCCGCCAAGTTCAATAATCCTGAACCCCGAAGTCAATGAGTTTGAATATCCAATTTCGTACGAGTAATATTGTTTTCCTTCCAACTTTTCTAATGAAGTTAAGGCAAGAGCAGTAAGAGCTGTTTCCTCTTCTTTTGATATTTTATTTCCCAGTGCATTATGCGCATCAACAATCATTATGTCAGAAAATCCTAGCTCTTTGGCAAATTGTTCTATTTTTTCTATAATCGCGTATGGAAGATCCTCCATCCCGCTGTCCTTTGAAATAATCATAAGTACGTTAGTTTTAAAACCAATACATGTTAATGTGAAATCATTTGATTTTGTGATTAAGGGCAATGTACATTCATTACCGCTGTTTTTCAATACCGAGTTTTTTAATGAATCAAGATATTTGTTGACTTCAGCTGTTGTAGGCAAATTTTTAGAATGGTCAGAAATACTGTGTAACACTATTGCATTATTTTCAAAGAAATTGAAAAGCTTTTGGGGAAGATTGCTCCCACCTATTGGATTAAATGGGCCTGGATGTATGTCAGGTAAAACAACAAATACTTGTTTATCTCCTTCCCTTTCAAACTTCATCAATCTGGTTCTAATTTCATCTACACTTGATCTTGACTCAAATATTTCTTCCATCTTTTCTTGCTTATTTTCTGTCCATGCAGATAGAAAAGCCTGTAATACACTAAAAGTGCTTTTCAAATATGGATATCCGGCTCTGTCAGCCAATATAGACCATACAACCCCTATCGTAAATATTGTTGAACCCATAATCAACACGCTAAGATTCTCTTGCAGAATAAATGAATAAGAATAGGGTAGTATATTTGTAAAAAAGATAACAGGTAAAACAAATGCAATTAGTATTGATCTAAGCATTCTTGATCCAAAAACTGAAACAAAGATACCATAGCGGAGACCACTTGCGACGAACAATCCAGCAAGACAGTAAGTAACAAAATCTGAATTTTTACCAAAGATACTATTTGTCAATAATCCCAACAAAATTGTTACTAGCCAAAATGAGCTTGAAAAAGCTGCAACATGGATCACTTTTGAGATCTTATTTGTTGGCGTTCCCCTAAGAAGGAATAAATCTAGATAAAATCCAACAGTAGTTATGCCAACTGCTAAAATAGAATGTATTGTTAATTCTGCAAAAGTGTATGAAACATGATTAATACCTATTATTGCCATTGATGCAATTATCGCGATAACTGCCGACGTCTTGTATGAAGATGGATTTAAGAGTGTAAAATACCACCTCCTATGAATGTCAGTTACACTGTCTTCACTTATCAATTAATGTTACTGATGGTATTCTATACTGGAAAAGCGATTCTTATAATTATTGAAATTCCTATGAGAGCACCAGTAATACCTAGTATAACTTCTGGTTTTACTTTTACACCACGAGTTTCATCCTCGAAAAATCTTAATAATCCTGCGCTCGATGCAGGCAATGGTGCATTCTTTTTCTTTCCTTCACCCAATGTAAAAGTTCATGATGAATCATGTCTTAAATACATTCCGTTTTATTTGTACTTTAAATTAGAGAATCTTAATATTCAATTTAATATTTTAATTTTTTCTAAAATAATAAAGTAGGCATCTATGACTCTCAATCTTTGTTCCTCCTCAGCTAAATTTTTATCTGAACCTATACCAGTTAATAACTCCTGAAGTCTTTTTCCTATTTTTTCGACCATTTTATTTTTACAATCAAACTCAACAGCTTTCTCAATTTCTTTTGATTTATTGTCGACTGGCGAAATCGTGTTCCCACAAATAATACATTTGATTTCATCGTTTTTTTTAACTTGTATACCACTACATTTCTCACATGGTTCAGAAAGAAGAGTTCCTCCCTTGAGCAAGAATTCAGCAGCATTTTTCAGGTTTTCTCTATACTTATCATCAGGTACTGGCATCTTGTGCATTTGATCTTGCCATCATGTAAATTAAAGTATTCTATGCTATTTGTAATAATAATTCTGCGATTATTATTTTGATAATAACGACTCAATTATGAATCTTGTTGCTTGTACTGAATCGGGCAAGGCTTAATAATGAGAATACTTCAATTGAAATTAATTATAATATGGCGGTGATATGCAAAAAATGTGGACTCCCAAACGATCTCTGCGCATGTGGCGAGCTGGATAAAGAAGAAACCAGAATTGTTATAAGACTTGAAACAAGAAGATTTTCCAAAACTACTACTATGATTGAAGGTATTGATCCAAAGTTGAGCGACATACAACACATAGTAAAAGAATTGAAAAGTAAATTAGCATGCG
>DASUMD010000051.1:0-3674 GCA_036277875.1 Nitrososphaeraceae archaeon | reverse complement strand
TGGAATCATGAAAATATATACGCCGAATGGTACATTAATTAAAACGACATCTATTCCAAATGGATTCAAAGCAGATAAAAATGGCTTTCAGCAATTTGTTACCAGTTTACCAAATAGTACGATTCAATCTATAACTACCGTTGTATTATTTACAGACATGAACAAGACTGCTCCATTATCAAATTCCATAACAAACAATTTAGTTCTAAATAAAACCCAATAATACACATAATACACCTCAATTTTCCATCAATCAAAAGTTGTAATAAAAATAGAAAGAAATGAATACCAATAACTGATTGTCTCAAAAAATGTCTTCAATTAGAGATATTTATTTTTCTTTTCTATCAAACGGGATTCGATAATTAGTAGTACTTAAATAATTTCTTTCTGAAAGTGAATTTATAGATGATTACCGCAGAAATAAGTCTAGTTCCTGTAGGATCTCGTTCAGGAACAAGTATGAGTAAGGAAATAGCACTAGCCTTTGATGCAATTAGTGGAATCAAAGACCTGAAAGCAACCCTTACCCCACTTGGAACTCAAATTCAATCGGATAGTATGGTGGACATTCTGAATGCGATAAATATTGCCCATGAAGCTGTCAAGTCTTCGGGAATCCAGAGAATAATATCTATTGTGCATATTGATGAAAGATTAGATAAGGAACAAAATCTTGATCAGAAGGTTGATTCTGTCATGAACAAATTGAAGTGAGGACATTATAATTCTGTTATAAGATATCCTGATTAATTAATTACTTATTTAAGTCAACAGAGTATCATTTAGTACATTTGTTTACCTTAACGGATTATTACTTGTGTATTACCTGCGCCTGACTTGTTAGTCCTTTGATTATGGATCAATTACCAATAGAACAAAGATAAATTTAACGAAACAAGCTATGGAAAATTTAGTCCAATCGCCTTATTACTCGGGTGAGAGCACCTACAAATACGACTTGAGGGGCCATGTTCAGAGAGCTTATGGCGACAGGTACGATAATCACATATCGCCTCTTCTGCTTCACCAATTACATTGACAAAGTGCTCGCAATAACTAAGCATACTTTATTTAAAACAACATGACATAATACCATTTCCAAAATCATGTTTTGTTCTACAATTACATTTAATTACCATTCTGAGAGATTGTTTCTCTTCTTTATACACTCTTACAGGTTAAGAAGTCTACTGTAGTAGTATGGATATTTTGATGTACGCCTGCAATTATGGTTTCCACTAGAATTTATCAAATGTAATTTTTAATCTATTTTAGCATACGTCAATATCAAAATATTCTATGACTGATGATTGTGAACCGAATCAAATTTAAGTCCAAAGAAATAAGAAGAAGTGAATGTTCAAGCGACTAGGTGCCGCCATTCTTTTAGTTGAGGATTTACAAAAAAGTATAGCGTTCTACAGAGATACTCTTGAATTGAAAATAAAGAACCAGTCACCTGATTGGGTTGAATTTCAAAATGAGGGTCAAGGTGCTGTATTAGCATTACATCCTGCACGCATAAAACAGAAAGGATTTTCAAACATGCTAGTTGGATTCAATGTCAGTAACTTGGAATCTGTTTGTAAAAAGCTAGAAGATAAGCACGTCAAATTTCATAAGAAGATTGCCCAAGAATCTTTTGGAAAGCATGCAATTATCGAGGATCCTGAGGGTCATCTAATATCAATTGTAGAGATTCCACCAAAGGATGAGCTGGGTCAAATTCCGTATTATCATGGATTTGCTCCTGTAGAAGGCTTGATGTAATGTTACGAATTTTAGCAATATCTTCTCTGTCAACTCATACTTTAATCTATTTAGTAGATTCAATCTTCTAGATGAAACCTATAAGAGGAACTGGATGTTTGAAACCCTAAGCTGAAAAGGAAACGAATACCAAAAAAGTAGCTTGACGTGTATTTTATTAATAATATCTCTTCGCAATACTCATTGGACTCGAACTAGCGCAATCAATTATAATAACAAGTTTGTTGAATTATAGTAGTGAGATGAGCGAATTTGCCTTTTTCCGATTCAAAAGCGCCAACATGTTAACTGATGATGAAGAACAACATAGAGAAGAAATCATTAGTCTAACAGAACAGGTTCTTGATTCGAGAGGCATAGAATGTGATGCTAGGATTGCCAAGATCTCTGAGGATCAATTGAGAGACATACTTGAAGAAGTGAGAAGACTTCGAAGGAAAAAGAAAAAGAATTACCTCCTATCAGATGATATTAAATTAAATGAAGAACATAAAGATATTGAAAATGATGAGGGGCAAGCTACCTACATTAGGTAGAAGGTGACTGAAAGTGGATATGGATAATCTCACAAATCGCTGGCTTGCAACTTTAGGTATAGGAGCCTTGATTTTCGGTTTGGCATTATTTGTTTTACGAGTTCCCGTACGTACTATGCTCATTTTCTTTGCTATCGGAATACCTGTAGTTTTCCTATGGCTATATGCTGATGAAAGGTCTCGCAGAGAAAAGAAAGAAATGGAACAGTTGGGCAAGATACAAGAACAACGCTGTATCTGCTCTGTTTGTAAACATGAACAAGCAGTAGTCTGTATGGATCAAAAGTGTCCGTGTTGCATTATTTTGAAAGGTGATAGTATTATAGGACATTCAATCAACCCTCTTCAATAGTACTATAGTATTATTACAATGTTACTATTGAATAATATTTCTCTTTTAAAGTATCATTATTTAGTTAAGCACAATCTCAATAGGAGTTTAGAAATTCTGCTAAAAGTCTTTATTTTGGTAATTATCCTTGATTCGTTGAAAGATTACAGACATAAAAATTTAGTAAAAAATCTGAACTGTCTCTAAGCAAAAAATAAACAGCAGGTCCAGGAGATAAATTGCAATAAATTCTGGCTAATGCAACTCTAGAAATGAATACTTGGAATCTTACTTGTTGGTTAATTACTTAATATTTAATTTCTTATTAACACATAATCATGATGGTCATATTGACTAAATTTCAAAATAATACATTTACATTAACATCTTTAGCAACAAATACTTAAAAATGAATTAAGTTTAAAGTAAGATGTGATTTTGTCCACAGAGGATGAACTATTTCAAAGAGGATTAATCTTAACGGATGACATCGCGAGTGATCCGATTCTTGATTTCAATTTATATTCTAATGCTATAGTCAACATAGTAAGAAACTCTCATCCAAAATTTACTATCGGAATTTTTGGTGATTGGGGAGCAGGCAAGACTACTTTGATAAATTCTGTTGACAAAGCCCTTCAAACTGATAAGGATTTGATCAGAATAAAACTCGAGGCATGGCGTTACAAACGGGAACAATTTCCGCTGGTTTCATTGTTGAAAAGTATAGCATACGCGTTACCGGCTGAGAAACAATTTGAAGAGTTAAAACAGAAGTTAGAAACAAGTGCAATAAATTTTCTCAAGAAGACTCCGGATATCCTTACATCAATTATCTCGAAGTACGCATCAGAAGAGGATGAAATTTCGCACGAAATGTTTGAATCTTTTAAGAAAGAATTAAACTCAAAGATCCAACTAATTGCAGAATTGGATAGGGACACAGTCTACTTTGATGGTTTTGAGGAAATCAAAAAGGAAATAAAGAATCTCCGTCTAAATAATCCTGCGTTCAGGATTATTGTATTTGTCGA
>DASUMD010000050.1:0-2023 GCA_036277875.1 Nitrososphaeraceae archaeon | reverse complement strand
TTCAGCAAATACTAATTTATCTTCAAGAGCATAGTTAACCACAATGCCTGCCTCAATAGGCTTTATGTTCATCTTCGAGAGCAGTGACGCAAGTTTTGTAGAAATTAAATCACCAGGCCTTGCTACGATTGTATCTTTACTGATCCATATTGTGCCTTGGTCTATCTTTGTAGGAACATTTGCTTCCTTGAATTCTGATAATACGGGACCTGGGGTTATTCCTGTATCACCAGACGGAATCAAAATTTCGGTTTTAGTGATGTCTCCCCCCTTTGCAGGCAAAAATACCTTATTTTGATCGAAAATAAGATTTAGCTTGAAGGGACTAATATTAGTAAACATTAGCGCACATTGTCCCTCTAACTGGGAACTCAATTTATCGATGCCTTTGACATCTGATATCTTTTCAAAGGCCCTTTGTGTTACCCTATTTTTTATTACTTTTATGATAATATCTTTGTGGAATTTTTTTCTTATCATCATCAATTGAGTTGCCCGTACTTTGTTGACCTTTGAAAGGGCAATTACATTGTAAGATTTTGGAAGTTCAAGCATCTGTTGATACAAATCCTGTTTTCCTTTTGGATAACTTGTTCGAGTGTGTTTTTCAGTAGCCATTATCTATCTCTCCTACTTTTGTTTCTGTGCCACAGCTGAAGCCTTGGAGGGCTTACTCATTGTAAACTTTATTATCGCATTGTGAATATTCTTGTCACCTTGTGGCAATTTTTTCTCAATTGCAGAAATTATCGCAAGTGCGTTACCTGCAAGCTGCTCATCTTGCATTTTTTCGTCACCTATCTTGGCAGATATGTTGAGTTGATTCTTTGCCCTGGCTCTAACAGATCCTCTGAATCTATCTGCAATATTCTCTATCGGAGCTCCATAAGCAAGAGGTGATGGCATCTTTCCCTTTGGTCCCATGAACTGTCCTAACGATCGACCTACGCTGGACATAAGCGAAGTATCCGCCAAAAAAAAGTCATAGGCCTTAACAACCTTTCTTGCATCTTTCTTATTCGTGCCAAGTCTGTCTAATTCTTCGGGCTCAATAACTCTGTCTACTTCAGCCTTTCTTGCCCTCATTCCCATATCTCCGGATGCAAATACACATATGCTTGAAGTCTTGGTTGTCTTGTTAGGTAGATTTACGACTTCATTTATGCTAAAACCCTTTTTGACATCAATGTCCTTTAATATAAGGGTCAATTCGGCAGATTGAGTGAAATTTCGTTTTTCAAATCCATCTCGGGCATTTTTTATCATACCTTTTAATTGATTATCATCAAGCATAGTTGAAAATTTTACACTTCAAGCCTCTTATAAACGTGAGTTAGGTTAATACACGTACTGATTATGGAAACTGTTTATAGGATTCGACCTAACAACCGAGAAATTCCCTGTAATACTATTGTTGACATTATTAACTTGATAATCTATTGATATTGAATATTAGCACGGGCCCGGAGGGCTTCGATCCCTCGACTTCCGGCTCTCTTTGTTAAGACTTAGAAGGCAGGCGCTCTATCCAAGCTGAGCTACGAGCCCATTTGTTTTGCTTAATACAGCAAATCCTTTGCAAAAAGGAAATAAAATATTCACTTATAAACTGTTCAAAACTTGTAGCGTTTTCTTTATTAAGACATGAAATAGAGCTTTTACATCAATCCGATTTGTACCATAATCATTTTTTCGATGTTTCGCAAATACCTTCTTTTCTCAAAATAATTAAGTTATGATATTTTCCAAAATCATTCTAAAAAACAACCACTAGGTGTTCTATCTATTTACCATTTTGTAACTTTTATGACTTCAAAGGCCTCAGCATATTTTGAATTAATTTGATATCCTCTATAAGAACATCTGCCAAGGATTGCCGGGATCCATATTTCTCCACAACGAACAAACTGAGATTCGAAACACTCCAGAGCGTTTTTCTTTGTTTCTATAGTTTCAGTAATATTTACATACAATTGTGGTCTAAATGAATTTTCAGTAATTCCTCCAGGTATCGTAGTTTCAT
>DASUMD010000049.1:0-11430 GCA_036277875.1 Nitrososphaeraceae archaeon | reverse complement strand
AACATGTTGTCTCAATAAATCTTTACCAACAAGCTCCGCTGTAAGCCTCCTAACTATAGGTCGCGACAAATTGAATTTTTCCATTATGTCTTTCTTGGTTACTCCATCCTTTGCAAATTCTAAAACTTTTTCTACTAGCACATTGTCCAATTTCGATGATAATGTCGTAATCAACTCTTGATACTTTGGTAAATGTTAATGTGATGTATAACTTTTCTCTTTGATAACACATATGGTTTTTACATTATACAGGAGCAAACAATTTAATCCAGCTTTTAATTCCCATTCATTGGTTTTATCAGGAACAGGTATTGGGTTATTTTTAGATTTTTTAATCGAATCATTGAAAGTCTTGAGTAAATCTCTATTGGTATTGAATAGTATGATACTGAAAAATGAATTAGTATTTGAAGAGATTTTCTTTTAAAAGTGGAGAGTTTGGATCATTTACAATTAGATTATACAACATCATATGCTTATCTGCTATCTCTTCCCAAAGGAGTTTCTTGCTAAACATTTCCACTGTGTCCTTGTACCGATCGAGTTTTTGCTCTAGTGTAATGAGTGCCCTGGAAAATTGATTTGGATGTCGGGGGACTGAAATTCCTAATCCTATATCTGAAAATTCCCTGAAAAAAGGAATGTCGCTCGAAATGAATGGAAGTCCGTGAGCAAAGCCATCGAACATGGCGCCTGAACCAGAAGTTACTTTATAGGGCAGAAGAACTGCATCAGCGGCGTAAAAAAGTAATGATAATTGTTCCTCATTAAGGAACTCTTCCTGAAGTTCAATTATCTCCGACTGTTTAAATTTAGTTTTATGTCTTTCCATATTATAATGATTTTTAGAACCATTAATAACGATGTTCCATCCTTCAGGAACGTTCATCTTTTTAAGGAGATCCCATCCCTTTGTTGCAGTGACAAATCCTGAAGCAAGCGCAATTTTGCCTCCTTCAGGAAGAGAAAACTTTAGTCTTGCCTCCTCCTTACTTCCAGGATTTGGAGCACTTGGCTCTGCCCCATGATAAATTAAATGGGCACCAGGAATAAGGTTTGCCAGATATTTAGAAAAAACTATTCCATATCTATTATGACCGATCTTTTGTTTGACCAAAGATGTAAATGATTGGTAATTTATTAAATGGGTCCAGTAGTCGTAGGCCACGCCGAGAAGTGTGCCAAATCTACCTAGTATCCTGTTCTCCAATGGGACTATTAGTTTCATCCACTGGTCAAAAGTATACGCCGAGTGAAGAGTACTAACAATAGGAACCTTACAACAATCATAAAACCGCTCTATGTTTGTTGTTGTTGCCTCAGGACGCAGCGCATTTAGGTGCATGCCATATAATCCTTGTTCGTATTGGACGTGTACAATATCAGGTTGGACATCTTTAACTAATCTTAAGAGAACTTCAGAATTGTTGGTATTGTAAGGGGATATTCCACTAAAATCACCTTCTCCACATTCATTGCAGACGACCAATAACTCTAGACCTTCTTTTCTTAACGAGTTTACTAAATTTTTACAATATCGACCTACACCCCCTTGCATGGGAGGATATTCAGTTGAAACCATTAATATTCTCAATTTATTCCGTTACCCAGATTAGCTAAACTAATTAAAGCATTTTGCTTTGCGTTACCAAAGTGCCGATAAGCTTCCTGTTTTACTAATATCAAAATTTCTTCGAATCTCCCAGGCCTTGGTGACAGGACAGTCTCCAAATGCCTATAATTTGGGTCAGTAACGTGTATTGCAATCAATGTTGCCTGAAATCTTTTGGCCAAGTCGGTTGGGTGAATGTTGGTGTCAGAGGAAGGCTCGGAACCATCTAGTGCGGTGAGTATCTTTCTAATTAACATTTAGACCTACTATGAACCATAATTGTTATTATATATAGAAATCTTTGGCAATTTGTTTTACCAGAGGAGAATTTTGGTTTATTTTATTTGCAAAAAATTATATTCTGTACTATTCAAGGCAATTTCAGAGTCCACAATCAGAATTTAGAATTAACTGTCGAGCTAGCTACACATTCCGTTGTCAAATTTTGAGTTACATTCGTTTAGGACAAAAACATTAAGAAATCACAATGGAAAATTATACTTTCGTCACCGTTGCCAATGAACGTTCGACATAATTTTGCAGAAACAATTTTAGGTACTAGAAGCTCGTTCCACCAGTGAGTCTGTTTGAATCAATTTCTATAATATTTCAATAATTTAGTGCATTGCACTGTACTCTTTACTATTATATTCTCTTGTTCTGAATTAAAGGTGATGAGTAATACTGAAAAAGTGAAAGTTAGAAAGCTTGCGTTACCCCCGGTAATCCTTTACAGCCTGGCAGGAACAATCATCATTGTTGGAGTCTTGCTTGTACTCGTACTACTCGGATCGTATGGCTCAACATCATTGACACTGACCGAAGGAAGGTCGCACGCATTCACAATTCTTTATGCCTATTGGCTCGCCAGAAGAATCATAGGTATTTTAATCTCAGTCGGTATTTTAATCCTTATTGGAACATACATGGTGGACAAGGGATGGATCACAACATAAAGCCTCATTCAAATCCTTTGCATATTAGTGGGTTCAAACTTGCAGCTGCTATCCAACATAACTCGATTATGATAATGCCAAACTTTACAGGAGAGTTTCAATAGACAATGTCTAACGAAACTATCGGTAAATTTCTGCTGAAAGTTTATGAAAAAACCGATGACAATGAAATAGGGTACATTGACAAATATGAAATTGGAGAAGAAATAGGATTACTAGACAAGAACCAAGTAGATGACGTAGTAAAGTGTTTAGTTAAAGATGGCTTCATAAATGTCGATGCCGGAATACCAAAAATCAGAATAACTGAAGAGGGTATTGAGCAAATCAGAAATAACCAGATATAGATATATTCATTTGATTCGGATAATGTAAAAGCGCCCGATACGAATATTTTAAAATTTGTGTCTTAGCCTTGGCTAGTGCAGCTTTTTCGTTTATGTATTTTAGAATCGAATCAGATTGTAATATCTTAAGGTCTATTATGTGGAGTAATAAAATTTCGTAATTCAATTTCTTTGCAAACAAGATTGCTTTTCTTAATGCCTTTTCAGACACTGATGATTTATCATGAGGAACTAGGATTTTCAATAGCTTTCAACAACGCCGGTACCAAATAATCTTATCTAAAGCTTAAAGGAATTATTAAATTCGTGCTCTGCATTACACTGAATCCATCAGAAATAAATACAGTAACTACTATCCATTCTTAAATGAGTTCAGAAACTGTATCGGTTTCAAAATTAATGAATCCAAAAGTGCAAACTGATTTCGAGGATCAAAATATTATGAGTGCATGCAATATTATGTCTGCGAACGATATTGGGTGTGTAATAGTTGTTACTCGCAACAAAGACCGAACACCTGTGGGTATTATTACTGAACGTGATATTGTCCGAATTTTAGGTAAACTAAATCCCGATTTATTTCAGACGTCACTAAGAACACTCATGAGTAATCCTATAATTACGATCGAACAATCTGCTTCCATTAATGACGCGGCTAAGATCATGAACAACAAAAAAATCAGGAGATTGGTAGTAGTAGACAAAGATAATAAAATGACTGGGATATTAACGCAAAAGGACATATTCAATGCTATTGACAAGAACCCTAGTTTATTTTCAGAACTCTATGGCAATGGTTATTCTATAGGGTTTAAGGAAATATACGAAAAATACAATCAGTATAGATTGGAGAACTTGATGCCAGAATTCAGTCAATATTGATAAAAGAATTAAAGAATAAGGAAGGTTCATAGGTACCCTGGTGGATGTTACTGCCAAATTTTTTGAAGCTTCGCGAAAGATAATCAGTAATTTTTATATCAAGGGTAACAAATGAAGGCAAAGTGAGTATCGGCAAATGGCATTACTCATTTGTAGAACTTTTCTCGATTCTCGTAAAAATCTTTAATACCGTCGAAGAAAATGGCAAACGTGATAACTATAAAACTGATGCAGTCGAGATAATCCTTGATTTAGTATCAACATGACAAGAGAGATTCAGGCGAAATGTAACAGATTTTATTGGTAATGACTATTTAGCTAACAGAACATTACGTAAGCTGTTTTGTACTCCATTGTTCCTTAAAAAATGCAATAGCAATAGACAGTTTAATGCGACACTTAATTCAAGTGAATTTTTATTGTAATGCACTGTACCCTCACAAGATATATGCGCTATTACTCTATTTATCGTGGTGACGCTACATAGCTAAAAAAATAAACTCGGGAGAAAATAGTACGTGTGCGGCAAGAATTCATAAGTATGGCTTTCCTCTTGAAGTTGAGGATATTAAAAAACCGATTGTTTCATCCCCAGAAGAAGTGGTCGTGAAAATTGGAGCTGCTGGGCTGTGTCACTCTGATCTACATCTAATAAATGGAGATTGGCAGAAAAGTTTGCCACTAAATTTGCCGAAGACTCCTGGTCATGAGATAGCGGGCTGGGTCGAGGAAACAGGGACTTTAGTTCCTAAGAGTATCAAGAAAGGAGACATGGTGGCCGTATTTGGTGGTTGGGGTTGTGGATTTTGTTTTTACTGTAAAAGAGGAGATGAGCAAATGTGCCAGGCTGCAAAGTGGCCAGGGCTCTCCGATTACGACGGAGGCTTTTCAGAATATGTCTTGGTTCCTTCTTATAGATTCCTAATTAGGGTCGATGAACAGACTACGTTGTTAAAACCTGAAGAGCTAGCCCCACTTACGGATGCAGGGCTCACACCATATCGAGCGATTAAAAAAGTTCGGCATATTCTTGGACCAAATAGGAACGTTGCTATAATAGGAATAGGAGGATTGGGATTTTACGCTACTCAATATGCAAGAATTTTAGGTTCGGGTTCGACAGTTGTAGCTCTGGATCGCAGCGACGACAAACTAGAGATGGCTAAAGAACTTGGAGGTGCAGATTTTTCACTGAATCTAACCGAATCGGAAGTCGGGGATAAGATTCGCAAGATAACAAATGGTGAAGGAATCGACGTAGTACTTGATACCGTGGGTTTAGAAAGCACTATCAATCTGGCGCTAGACATTTTGAATAAAAGTGGTGCAATAGTTGTAGTGGGATTGTTTGGGAAAGAAATCAGAACACCGTTGTTTCAGACAGTCATTCAAGAGTACCAGATTTACGGTTCGTTGTGGGGAAATTATAATGAGCTTCGTGAAGTTATTGAACTGGCCAAAAAAGGAAAAATCAATCATCAAATCCATAAGTTCCCTCTCTCCAGAGTGAACGAGGCCATTGACTTATTGCGTGCTGGAAACATAGAATGTCGTGCAGTGATTATTCCATAGTTCTAATTTATTAACCTTAAGTCAATATCGGTGAAAATGCCACTGCTAATTTTTGTTTGATCGGTGACAATATATTGCTATTTCATCAGAGCCAATTATTGATTACGTGTATTAAATAATCGCGGGGAAGAGATATTAGGTACAAAAAGATTCCATATCTTCAAGAAATTTGAATTCGTCTGACCCAGAAAAGGTTACAACCCCTAAAAAAACAAAGAGTATAACTTTCAGGTTAGATACAACGGTAATAGACGAATTACAAAGGGAGGCAAATGGAGCAGAGATTTCTTTGAATGTATTGGTAAACCAAGTTCTGAGGAGATACATTGAATGGGATAGATATGAAAACAAAGTGGGGATGATACCAATTCCAAAATCAATATTGTGTTCCCTAATAAATCAAACAATGGAGGTTGCAGCCGAAGCTAAAATAGCAGACTTGGAGGCTTATAAAGATAAGATTGTAAAGCACGCGGCAGAAAGTGCCTTGAAAGTGATGAAGGATACAGTTCTGTTTATGAGGAATGATTACAGTTTTTGGACCGTACTGGATGTCCTAAGAAGGTACATGAAAGTTGCTGGAATTACGTCGGACCACAGGGTAGAGCAGGAAAGAAAGCATGTCTTCATCATACAGCACGACTTGGGCGAAACTTGGTCTCTGTTTGCAAAGGAACTTTTGCTCATGATATTTGCAGAATTGGCAAATGTTAAGGCTGAGATTAATGCAACAGATAAAACCGTGAAAGCAGAAGTCAATTTGTAACTTAAACCGTGATGGTGAATGTGTAATGCATTGCATACGCCGCACTTATATACACATTTCAAAATCCAGTACTTAAGGTGAATACGTTAAAGCAATCAATGAAAGCTAACGAAAAATCCGAATTTGTAGTGCGTGAATACTTTAAAAGAATTAAGTCAGGAGACGTGCAAGGTACTTTGAGTCTTTTTTCAGATAATGCTGTGGTTCATGAACCTTTTAGCAAATCAAAGTACCTTTCAGGCAAATTAGAAATTGAACCTTTTCTTAGTTCCGTAGTTATGGCCAATCAAGGATTAGACTACGGTCTGAAAATTGAAAAAGACAATCAGGGAGACAACACCGCCCTGATTGCTGATGTTATATTTCGCAAGGAAGGCTCAATAAGATGCAGGATCACATTTCAATTGGAGAACACAAGGGCAGACAAGTCAGTTAGTACAATAAAGCTAATGGACATCCAATTCATCGACTAAATCGACTTCTATCAATTAATTGTAAATTTCAAGAAGTGAACCCAAATTATTTAAGTCGCCTATAAACAGCTATACGCAATGAAGGACCTATTTTCAAAGATATTGGTTCCAATTGATGGTTCTGATTATTCGTTCAAAGCTGCAGAGTACGCGATTGACATTTCAAGAAGATATCAATCTAAAATTACTTTGATATCGATAGTGGCATCAAAAGTGAGGTATGGAGATTCGTCTGGTATATTTGGCGCAATTCCGCCGAGTTACCTCAAGAAATATGAAAATGAGGCTAGAAAATGGTTTAATCGGGTCTTAGAAAAGGTAAAAAAAGATGGCTTGGAAATTAAAAAAATAAAGACCGATGTAATTACCACACCTTTGTCTATAGTTTCCACCATATTGCAATATGCTGAAAAAGATGATGCGGATTTAATAGTCATAGGAACAAGGGGAATTACCGGATTTAAGAGAATGCTAGTCGGCAGTGTAGCATCGGGCGTTGTTACCTATGCTCATTGTTCTGTCCTGGTAATACGTTAATTTAAGAAAATGCTCTGCATGGCAATGAAGTCATCATTAATATATATTGATTAGTCAAATCAAAAACGTAAGATGAACCTGACAACGATATCAGTTTCTGACTTGATGAATCCCAAGGTTAAAACTGTAAACGAGGATAAAAATATTATGAGTGCGTGTAGAGTAATGCAAGAGAACAACATTGGATGTGTAATAGTTGTTACTATTGCCGGAGACGGCACTCCCGTGGGCATAATCACTGAACGTGATGTAGTAAGAATTCTTAGCAAGTTTAACCCGGTACTAGTTCACTTTGCATTGTGGAAAGTAATGAGCAAGCCTTTATTCACCATAGAGCCATCTGCATCAATAAATGACGCAATTAAGCTAATGAATGACAAGAAGATTCGCAGACTTGTTGTGGTGGACAAAAATAACGAAATGATTGGGATAATGACGCAGAAAGACATATTCAAGGTGATCGAAAAAAATCCGATGCTACTTGAAGAATTCTATGGTGATAATTTTTCCCCAAGTTTCAAGGAAGTTTATGAACGGTTCAGTCAGTACAGGTTTGAGAACCTAGCGCCCGACTTATGAAAGATTTGTTTTGAACACAGTGTTAGCCTTAATTCATTTTGGCGACTGAAGTAACAATTTTGCAGGAAAAAACAATGAATTTGATATCGCGATCAAATTCGTCAGTATGCTTTGTAATGCAGTGCGTGCCTAGGCTTAAAATAGATTAACCAATAAAAGTCATACATGACATCAGGTAAGTCAGAAATTACAAGAAAAGCATTATTTCCTACGGCGTTTGACGACATATTCGAAGGCTTTAGGAAGGATATAGAGGACAGGTTATATTTCCCAACGTGGAACTTCCTTGGCAGACGAAATGAACTTTTATCAGACTTAGAAACAGAAACTCGTTTCCCCCTATGCGATATGGAAGATCTGGGCGACAAGTACGAAGTTACCCTAGAAGCTCCAGGAATTCCAAAAGACAAAATTAACGTGAAGGCAGGTACTGATTATATCGACATTTCAGGAGAGCAAGAAAAGAAGACAGAAGAAAAAAGAAAAAATTACTTATACAATGAAAGATCGTATAGCTCGCTGAGAAGACGTATTTCAACTCCAGAAGAAATTGATCCGTCGAAAATAGATGCAAAAATGGAAAATGGCGTTTTACATATACAAGTTCCCAAGAAAACGCCAACACAAAGTAAAGAAACTAAAGTAGAAGTAAAGTAGTAAAGTAGGTATTAACTTACCCATTTTTTTGGCAAGCGCTTTTTTTATAAACATATTTAAATTTTTTACTTTACTGGGATACTAAAGTAATCTTAATTACAACGAATTATTCCTCGAGATTTTGTTACCATTCATGTATTATAATTATCAATAAGGGACATAGAAAAGAAAGTTTCGGAAAAGTTACTGCTAAATTAATATAAAATGATTCGTGTGTATTAGTAGAAGAGTAAAGCCAATTTAAGATTTAAGAGATTTTTGCTTTTGTTTTTGGTCAATTTTTCTTTTTGTTAAAATTAAACATAGAATCATAATTGAAATTAAAGGTACCACTGCAGATAATACCACGTGATAATTAAACTGAAGCATAATAACCATCGTCATAATCAACCCTAGTACAGGAAATATTGGTACCTGCATAACCTTAAATGGAGACATAAATGGTCTCTGTAATGTAGGCTGTTTGAATCGAAGACTTATTACAGAAAAGTTGACGAATACAAATACAACTAATATACTGAATACTGAAATACTGGCAACATCTGTAAGTTTACCATAGTACAGTATAATAGTTGCCAAAGTAAAGGCCATAATAAATATTATTGCTAACCATGGTGTCTTTCTGGCGGAATGTACTTCAGCAAGTATAGTAGGGATTGCCTCGTCATATTTTGCTATTCCAAAAATTATCCTTGATCCCGAAATTAGCATCATCAGAACCGTATTGGTGGTAGCAAACAGCGCAAGAATAGTTAGTATGATTATGCCGTTGTTGCCCAATGCTTTGGATGCTGTAAGTGCTAGAGGAGCAGTCGAATTCGATAATTCTTCCCATCCCACCAAAGCCACAGTGGAAACGGCAACTAAGACGTAGATTATTGTAGTAACTAGAATAGAAAAAACTAAAGCTCTTGGAATTGTTCTCGTTGGATTTTTAGTTTCTTCAGAAATATTGGAAATATTTTCAAATCCATAATATGCAAAAAATACAAGCACAGTCGATGCTAGAATTGTTGAGATAATGGCAGCATGTGAAGAATATGCAATACCCGGCATTTCAAAATAATTAGTATCTGCAACTGATCCGATGGACAATCCTACTCCTATTATTATTAAAAGTCCCGAAACTTCTACCAATGTAAATATACTGTTTACCCACACTGACTCCCTAATTCCATAGTAATTCAAAAATGATAGAGCTAGGACTAGCCCTATCGCGTACAGGATGGGCGGATATCCTGGAAGAAGGATAGCCAAATAACCTGAAAAACCAATTGCTACGGTGGCTGCAGAAGTTATAGCTACAAAAATTGTCAAACAACCAATAAACAAGGCCAAAAATTCATTGTTAAACCCCGCTTTCACATAAACATATTCAGCAGCACTCTTTGGAAAAACGGATGATAGTTCAGCATAGCTTAATCCGGTTAATGTAGCCATTGCTGCTGCCAGCAAAAATGAAATCCACATGGCGTTGCCGGCAATTGCTGCTACGTCTCCAATTAGCACGTAAATTCCCGCACCTAAAATTAATCCGATTCCATACATCACGGCTTGAACTAGAGTAACACTTCGTCTGAGTCCAGGACCGGTGTCTATTGCGGGCACAATACGGTTTTACATTTGTTATTATCTAAACTATTAGATCAGGCAATATGGAATGAGTCAGTATGGTTTTACTCATTTCTATACACCAAGTGTTTAAAACAAGTCAGGTAATATAGTATTATGAAATTCTCTATCGAAAACTTTGTGTATGGTGCGATAGACGGTGCTGTGACAACTTTTGCAATTGTGACTGGAGTCATAGGAGCATCGCTTTCACCATCGATCATCATAATATTAGGATTTGCAAATTTACTAGCTGACGGCTTTTCAATGGCTATCGGAAATTACTTGGCAGTAAAAACACAGAATGAATTTATTCAACGAGAGAAGAAAAGAGAAGAGTGGGAAATTGATAATCGCGTAGACGAAGAAAAACAGGAGATCAGAGAAATATATAGCAAAAAGGGCTTCAAAGAGGAACTTTTGGATGAAATTGTAAGAGTAATCACTTCAAGACGTAAAGTGTGGATAGACACAATGATGAGAGAAGAACTTGGATTAATTGAAGGCAAGTACAGTCCCATTGTCAGCGCTGTAAATACCTTTTTTGGATTTAATGCAATAGGTATAATCCCGTTAATCCCTTTCATTTTTGTTTATCTGTCTGGCTCAAATATATCAATTAGTAACGCTTTATTGTACTCAATAGTAGCGACGGCAAGTTCATTTTTCTTGATCGGAAATATCAGAGGTAAAGTAGTACACAAACCAATTATTGCTTCGGGATTTAACGTTGTTTTAATAGGTGGAGCAGCTGCCGCGGTTTCTTATTGCATTGGATATGTCTTAAGTACTATTATTCGTTAATCCGATATCTAAAAATCCCTTATTTTAAAGCATAAATTATACACACCTTGGATTAGAATCTGATTTTTGCAAAAAAATAATTATAATGGTTTGTAAATATCATGATCCATATTGAAACGTAAAAGAATATCTTCCATACTTGTAGCCATTGATGGATCTGAATATTCAGACAAAGCCTTTGAATATGCTTGCGAACTTTCCATAATGAAAAACATTCCCCTAAAAATTATCAATGTTGTAGAGGAATATGCCACTGTAGGATACTCTATTTTGAGAGAGCTAAAGAAGTCAAGCAGACAAATGCTTCACCAATATAAGGGAAGAGCTGAATCATTATATATCCAAAACGCAAGCACAATACATTGCGTGGGTAATGCAGCTGAGGAAATTTTGAAAATTGCCAATGGGAAAGATGTAGATACATTGGTCATAGGAAGTAAAGGAAAGTACGGAACATCAATAGACATGCTAGGTGGTACATCGTACAAGCTTGTTCACTATTCCAAATGTACAGTAACGGTCGTAAAATAAAGATATCTTACTGATATTGTTACCAAATGTCCCCTTTCTTAAAAGATATTTCAATCCAGGTCTATATTAAAAATTTGTAAATATAATATAACTAACGAAAGTA
>DASUMD010000048.1:0-2143 GCA_036277875.1 Nitrososphaeraceae archaeon | reverse complement strand
AAACTATGATATTGATGTAAAATATCTAAAAGGCGCCATAAGTAATGTAGCCAAATTCGTATCGAAATATCTGACTGAAAACAAGATATGTGGATCAGTGTTACTATTCACAAATACTAGAGATGAGGCGGAGTACATAGGTACTACAATAAGAAATCAAAATAATATTCCGATTGAAGTGCACCACGGATCCCTTTCAAGAGAAACACGAGAGGAAACTGAAATTAAACTTAGAGAAGGCCTAACTGGCATCGTTGTTTGCACATCTTCTCTGGAGTTAGGCCTGGACATTGGATCTGTAGAATTAGTGATTCATTATGGCTCATCCAAACAGGTTTCAAAACTCGTACAAAGGATTGGTAGAAGTAGACATGCTAATTATAAATCTGCCAAAGGGTTGATAATAGCAAACAGTGGGGATGATGAATTAGAATGCCTATCTTTAATAAATAGAATGAAGAAGAAATCAATAGAAATACAAAATCCTCACACTAACTCATTAGATGTAGTAGCTCATCATTTAGTCGGATTTGTAATTTCAACATCGGAATCAAAAAAATTAGAGGAGGTTTATCAAATCATTACAAGGGCCTATCCATTTAGGGAACTTCCTTTTTCTGATTTGGAACAATGTGTGGTGTTATTGGACAGTTTTAAGATCATAAAGTATGATTCCAAGAATCAGACTTATTCTCGAAGAATAAAAGCGTACAAGTATTTTTTTGAAAATATTTCTACTATACCAAACATAGTAAAATTTGAAGTTTTCGATGTGATAAGAAAGAAGAGAATAGGAACTCTAGATCAACAGTTTATAGGTGAATTTGGAGAAAGGGGCAATGTGTTTATCTTAAAAGGAACTCAATGGAGAATAATAAGTGTTGACGATAACAAACTCCAAGTCAATGTAGAGCAAGTTTTTGGATCTCCTATAAATATACCCCACTGGGTTGGCGAAATGATCCCGGTTGATTATGAAACTGCGGTAGAAGTAGGTAAGCTCAGAAATAAAGTTCTCTCTGATGGTAATTTTAAGTTTGAATCTGACATTAGGAACACACTACAAAAACTTCCTATAATACCAGATGCTAGGAACATCGTGATAGAGAGTGTCATTTCTAAAAACGCAGTTGTAATCCATTCGACTTTAGGTACAAAGATAAACAATACGTTGTCATCTCTATTATCCACTTTTCTTGCATCGTATGTAGGACATTTAGTAGAAACAAAGTCAGATCCCTATAGAATTCTGTTAAGTTCGTCCGTTAGATTGTCAAAAGGAAATATTGAAAAAATTTTTTATGATGAATATGATGTAGAGACAATACTTATCACATCATTAACTAACACATATAATTTGAATTGGAGAGTTTGGATGGTATCAAAGAAATTTGGTCTCATAGATAAAAATGCAGTCTACGATAAGAGATTGGCCCGTTTTATATATGACAGATATTCTAAAACTGCAATAAGCAAGGAGTCCATAAGAGAGTTAATTCATGATAAGTTTGACGTAAAATCTACGCAAGACGTTCTTCGAAAAATAAGGAACAAAGAAATATCAATACATTGGCTAGATTTATCAGATTTTTCTCCATTGGCTCAGAGTATTGTAGAACATCATTCCAAATCGTCATCTACTCCCTTAAGCATTGAACGTGGAGTCCTAGAACTCATAAAGGATAGACTTGATAAAACCAAACATAGACTGATATGCATCCGATGTGGCAAGTGGGAAAGATTGGTTGAAACAAGGGAAGTAATGGACTCTATATCTTGCAAAAAATGTGGATCGAGATTAATTACAACTACTTTTTCTTCTGATTATGAACTTTCCAAAATAATCTCGAATAAGTTGAGGGGATCGGAAATCAATTCAGAACAGAATCACAAATTTGAAAGGGCGTGGAAAGCAGCGTCGTTGATTAACAATTTTGGTAAGAAAGCATTAACAGTACTATCGGGTTATGGAATAGGTGTCGAAACAGCTGCACGCATATTGCGCAATTATGTTGACGATGAAAATTTATACAAGAATATATACGATGCAGAAAGACAGTATGTTACAACTAGAGGGTTTTGGAACGATAACTAATCAGCTAAAGACAAAAAAGTATTTGTAGGTAGTGACACGTTGCTACCT
>DASUMD010000047.1:0-2528 GCA_036277875.1 Nitrososphaeraceae archaeon | reverse complement strand
ATAAGCAGTCTTAAGCTTCAGATTCTTAATTTCATTTTGTGCAGGTATGTCTAATTTTTCTTCAATGAGCTTTGACATGGAGCTTAGCTGTAGTGCATTGAACTCTTTTTAATCAAGGAGCTACTTTTAGAGAGGGAGGGCTGATCCTAATAACAGAAGAACATGCCAAAGTTGGCATATTCAGAATTTTAGTTAGCATGCGCGAGGGGAGGGGTTAAAAATACTAGTGCATAGTCTTATGAAAACACGTAAAGCAAAACAAAATAGGAAAATAAAAATGAATAGAATAGAAATGTCCTACTTTTTAAAAATCAATCTTTCCAATTCTACCATTCCGATAATCCTCCAATGTTTTATCTATTTCTTCTCGAGTATTCATAACGAATGGTCCGTACTGCACTACTGGTTCATTGAGGGGCATTCCTGCCACAAGCAATACATCCAGAGGAGATTTTGCATCATCCGATTCTCTAATTGAAATATTTCCACCGTCATTTTTGAACACAATCAAGTTCTTTTCATCGACCGCTGTTTTATCATTGCCAAAAAGACCTTTACCACCAATAACGTACGCAAATGCATTAAGATTCTCAGGAACGGACTGCACGACTTCTCCTCCTGGTTGCAGGGTAAAGTGCAAGTACAAAATGGGAGTTAAAGTATTAATTACTGCCTTAGCTTCACCGAAATTTCCTGCAATAACTTTAACAGATACTTTACCATCAGAAGTACTGACTTGAGGAATTTTTGTGGAAGGAACATCCTGGTAATCAGGTTTATTCCACTTGTCAGTTTTGCGAAGATTTATCCATAACTGAAATCCATGCAACCTTCCACCACTTTTAGCAAACTCTCTTTCTGGCATTTCCGAGTGAACCAAGCCAGATCCTGCTGTCATCCACTGAACATCGCCAGGTCCAAGCTTTCCAGAGTTTCCCTGAGAGTCTTTATGTTCGAATCTTCCTTCAAGCATGTATGTAACAGTTACAAAACCTCTGTGCGGGTGTTCGGGAAAGCCTTTACTCTCATATGGTAACAAATCTAAAGGACCCATCTCATCTAACAGTAAGAAGGGATCTAGATTTCGAATAGACTGTGAAGGAAAGGATCTATGTACTAAAAAGCCATCACCTTCTGGAGTTTCATTACTTTTTGTCACAAGTCTTATTGATCGAGCCTTGGCGCTGGTTCCATCAGAATTATCAATAAAATTGGTTTTTCCCCCAGTTGTTTCCTTTTCCATTTCCATATTCTATTTTAAATAATATCCTATTTAAGTAAGGTTGTAATCTCTGACCTGGCTAGATAATAATGTCAGCAATTAGCCAATTTTTGATACAATTTCAAGTAACTTTTCGTAGCGGCCTTGTCATAAAGAAAAAAATAAATAATTCTGAATTTCAGGTAATAATTCCAAATTATGAGGGATATTAATTCCGAGTCTAGTCCAGCATTATTGCCAGTATTACGGGATTTGTACCCCTAATCTTGTTAAATGATCTAATCAAAGTTGTTATAAATCCATATTTCTTATCAATCATAGAATATACAAATGACGATTCTGCGGAATCAGCAAGCTTTGCTTTCCCTTCATACCAGTCTCCTTTAACGCTTCCACGAATATCGCAGGGAGCAATCCTGACATGTGGATTGTTCCTAATCCTCTTTACCTTGCCTGATTTTGCATCAGTTCTAAAATATATAAAACCTTGGTAAATTATGAACCAAATGGGAGTTCTAACTCCCGAGCCATTTTTCTTGTAAGTTTCAATGTTAATGTACTTAAAATTTGATAGTTGAGATAGCTTGTCTTCAGACATGTATATTACTTTCAACATACAATGGACTTATTAGTGAATCTTTCTGAAAATGGTCGCATCTCACTGTCATTACAAGAAAGTGGAAAAAGCGAATGTGCAATGTGGAATGTTCCAGAGCTCATCATGACTCATCATGAGTAAATAAAATAATTTCCCTAAATTAGCACATGTGCAGCAGCATCAAATTCAAGCATTAGTAACATTAATTCTAATTATCTAAGTTTCATCTTTTGATTTAATATTTCCAAAATTAAAATACAATGCAAAATTATGACACCACCCAGTACAAATGGTCCTGCAAACTCTATCTTAGTGATTTCATCATTGTCGTCTACACAACTCTTTAGCTGATTAGACTCTACATCTCATTTACAGAACGTTTAACCTAAGCGTTACAATGCTTTTTTTAGATCATCTAATACCATTACTGGATGAAATTCAACCTTTGCTCCCAGGTCCTGAAACAATGGTTCAGCAATACTTGGCATCATATCAGCAGTATCCATGTTAACTATGAATGCGAATGTTCTCTCTCCCCCTGCCTCAAAAAAATAAGCAGCCTCAGCATTTACTTTCTTCATATAGTCTTCAAGATTTTGCAAAAATTTTGGATTCTTCACCATTTTATTACCGGCATCAGTAGAAATTTGTGCACGTACTAGAAATCTCATAAGCCTAATTACCCACCAAAGTATAAAAGTCTTTGAA
>DASUMD010000046.1:0-11144 GCA_036277875.1 Nitrososphaeraceae archaeon | reverse complement strand
TAGAGCTGGTCTACGGAAGAAAAGAAAAACCAAGGAGATGATTTGAATGGTTACAAAAGAAAGTGTCATGCTGTTGTTTAACAAGTGGAAGACAGATGATATTGAAATCCAGGATTCAGGTTTGAAAAATGTCATTGCATTAGATCCTGCAATAATTCCTATTAGCTTTGGAAGGCATGAACATCAGCGATTAAAGAAAGCAGAAGTCCATATTATTGAAAGACTGGTAAACAAACTAATGCACTTTGGCAAGAAATATGCGAAAAATACTGGAAGAATGGGAGGTAAAAAGGGCAGAATGATAAAAACTGTGAAAACTGCACTTGACTTAATCTATCATGAAACTGGCAACAATCCAGTGGAACTGCTAATTAGGGCAATTGAAAATGCTGCGCCGAACGAGGACACCACAAGAATCGTTTATGGTGGTGTTGTATATCACGTCTCTGTTGATGTGGCACCCTTAAGACGTATTGATCTTGCACTCAGGTTTATCGCAGAAGGAGTAAGGGAATCAACTTATTCAAATCCAAGGACCATCGAAGAGGCTTTGGCAAAAGAGATCATTTCTGCATCAAAAAATTCCATGGAAAGTCATTCTGTAAAGAAGAAGAATGAACAAGAAAGAATTGCGATGTCGTCAAGGTAGCGGCGTTTGCTCTACTAAATATCAATCCCCACTTTCTTGATCTTTGAATTTCAAAGTAAATATGTTTATGCTGAAAGTTAAATAACGACGGAATATTCTGAAAGAATTGTAAATGAGCGCAAAAGAAAATAAAATTTTTTCAAAGGTTTCACTATTGAGAACTACTTCAGGTAAGAAAATAATAAAAAATGTATTATTACAGGAACAAGGGTATAAACAATATAGCAAATACAAGGCTCAGTCTGAAACGGAATTTACGGAATTTACAAAAAGATTTTTACTATCTTTGCATCAAAAACTGATTTCAGATCCAAATCCAAAAGCAACAATGAAAAAATTTGTGGACGAGATAGAAGCAAATGATTTATCCTTAGATGACTCAAAGATTGATTCAGTACGGGAAAGGCTCTCAAAACCAGACGTCTTGGCCGATAGGGTACAGAGGATACTGAATTCTAACTTTGTAAAGATGACCTTTCCTGTCCTCACCGCTCTTTTTGACAGTGCTTCAGATTTCTATAAAGAAACTATTTCTAAAGAGGTAAGGAACGCTATTATTGATGGGCATGTAATTGCCATTGACCTTAGTGAACCAATGGACAGGATAATGGACGCTGATGAAGATATCGAATTTCTGGATGATTACAAGCTGATGAATCCCTATATTCTTGAGATAGCGCGACAAAAGATCTCGATTGGAGGCGATGCAGTACTAAAGGCTTTTGAAGATGGATTTAAAGATGCAAGAATTGGACAGTATATTGATGCCAGATTAAAATTGAAACCTGAATCTATTAGTGATGAGAATATGATTGGATGTTACAAAAAATATCGAGCGGTCATGGGAACAGCGGGTAGAAACATGGCATTAAATCTCCCTCCTCTCAACGATATCTTTCATTTGGGTATGGCAAAGGCAGCTGAATGTGTTGGATGTGGCAATGAAATGGAAGATGCAATAGTAAACGGGGGAATAAAGATTCCATCATGGCCATTATACTATTCCATAGTTACAAAAAATGTTGAAAAAGCATTTGAGCTAACATTGGATAAAAGCGAAATCTATCTGGATGAAGCAAAGATAGCATTGAAGATGTTACCAGAAGAGTTAACAATAAAGCCTTTCCTGAAATTCCTATTCCTGACAGTGAGTCACTATAATCAATACTGGTTTAATGAAATGAAACGTAGAGACTTGTTCCCGTATTTCCAAAAGAATCTCTCAATAAGTATCAAAAATTCCAAGTGACATTAATAATATTATTAATATGTAGGTGTTGATTTGTGATCCGTCCCAAAATATCAGAATTTGTTGGCAATGAAAATTCTCGTAAAAAAGTAGTGGAATGGATAGTTAAGTGGTCAGATGGATCAAAGCCTCTGTTACTTGTAGGACCACCCGGTGTTGGTAAAACATCATTTGTTCATGCAATATGCCACGAATTTGATATCGATCTGGTTGAATTAAATGCAAGCGATTCTCGTAATAAGAACTTGCTTGCTCAGGTTATCTCCCCTATCTTTTCAAATGCTAGTCTTACTGGGAAAAACTTTCTCCTTTTTCTAGACGAGATAGATGGAATTTCAAATAGGGAAGATTCAGGAGGACTGGATTTTTTGCTAGATTTATTCAAAGAACCCTCAATAAGGGTAGTTATGGCAGCAAACAAGTCAAATGAGGCAATAAAGAAAATTTCTAAAGTATCAAAAACAATCACGTTCTCACCGATCCCTCCAAGGCTATCAATGCTTTATTTGGATAGGATTCTTAGACTTCAAAACTCTTTAATGAAACCAGAGGACAGGATTGCAGTAGTACGTAATTGCCTTGGTGATATTAGGTCTCTATTGAATGCAGCACAGGTGATGAAGGCGGGATATACAACAACGAAAAATCCGGGAGTTGATATTGATATAGAAAACACGATAAACCAATTCTTTTCTTCCACGACTTTTGGAGAAGCACTGGATGTCGTTCAGAGGGCCGATATATCCTATTCGGACCCTAGATTTGGACAGTCTTCTGAAGATAGGCGCAAAGACATACTCGCTGCTTTTTTCTCAACCATTGTCATGTCAAAGATCGATATCACCACCATCGCTCTACTTTTAGACCGACTGTCAGAGCTCGATGTAATCTTGAGTAGATCTCTTGTTATGAGAAACTGGAAGATATTGAGATATTTCCCACTGATACTAACTAAATCATTATTTTACGAGTCACGGAATAAGTATATTCGATACAACAGATATAGCATCGGCTTTGAGCACATGGGCATTTTTTCAAGGGCTCAGGGATTGAAAAAAACCATACGAATCCTAGCAAAATTTTTCCATACTTCAAGAAGTACTTTTGGTTCTGTTTACTTTGAACCTCTGAAACACATCTTGACCCGCACAACTGAGTATGAAAACTTGATTAGAAGTACCATTACATCAGAAAAAGAAGCTGATGCCATGGTCAGAGAAATATCACGAACAGAAGAGATAGCTCGCTGATAGAATTTAACGACAAAATAGAATACGGTTCTGAATCCAAACGACAAGTTCTGGAATAATATTAGAAGTAATCTACTTACTGATAATGGTAGTTTACACACTTATCCAATGAAATAGAAAAACATTAAACCCCCAAAAATTCTCTAATTCTTATGTCTAGCGAGTACGAACAGAACGTTGGAAAGCTCCTCGCCGAAAAGATTGAAAAGTATGAATTAATGAAAAATGATTCCAGCGTTTCAAAAACCCAACTTGAAAGCCTTTTGTCTGAAATAGAATCGTTAGAGTCATTGTATGATAATTATAATTTAGGCATGAACTACTTCCGACGTGCGAGAGGCGGAAGGGCAGGTTTGAGGGAATAAAAACCTCATCTCTACCATCAATCAATGAATTATCGGAAAAAGTGCATCACTATCTAGTTAAGTTCTAGATTTAGCTATAATGAATTTATATGCGAATATATGCTGTTTAAAACTGTTATGCATGATGAAAAGATAAACCGCCTACACGAAATGAAAAAAAAAGCAGAGATAGGAGGAGGCCAAGAGAGAATTGATGCTCAACACACAAAGGGGAAATTAACCGCAAGAGAAAGACTGGATTTACTTCTGGACAGTAATTCCTTTATCGAAATAGACAAGTATGTTGTCCACAGATCTACTGATGCTGATTCAACAAAATACTATGGTGATGGTGTTATTACGGGTTTTGGTACTATCAACGGAAGACAGGTCTTTGTTTATGCCTATGATTTTACAATTTTGGGTGGTTCCCTTGGTGAAATGGCAGGCAAGAAAATCGTAAAATTGATGGATCATGCAATCAAGGTTGGTGCCCCACTCATTGGGATTTTAGATTCTGGAGGAGCAAGAATCCAGGAAGGTGTAATGAGTCTTGACGGATATGGTGATATATTTTTTAGAAATACTATGGCTTCTGGTGTAATCCCCCAAATAACAGCAAGTATTGGTCCGTGTGCCGGTGGAGCAGTTTATTCACCTGCAATGACAGACTTTGTTATAATGGTTGAAAATATTGGTCAAATGTTTGTTACAGGGCCCGAAGTAGTAAAGGAAGTTCTCAGCCAAGAAGTGTCTTTTGAAGACCTGGGTGGAGCAAGAACCCATTCAACAAAATCAGGGGTTGCCCATTTTGTTGCAGAAAACGAATACGAATGCATGGACAAAATAAAAAGACTGATTTCATTTATCCCTCAGAATAATCTTGAAGTATCACCTGTTACTGAGTCACAGGATGATTCAAATAGACTCGAACCAGAATTCTCAAAAATATTGCCGGAAAATCCTTATGAACAGTACGACATGAAGCAAATTATTAAATTACTCGTTGACAAAGGCGATTTCCTTGAAGTACATGAACATTTTGCGGAGAATATTCTAGTTGGTTTTGCAAGAATTGATGGAAAAGCAATTGGATTTATTGCCAATCAACCCATGTATCTTGCCGGTGCACTTGATATCAATTCATCAACCAAAGCAGCTCGCTTCATTCGCTTTTGCGATTGTTTCAACATCCCAATTGTTACTCTTGTTGATACCCCTGGTTACATGCCGGGGACAGATCAGGAACATAATGGTATTATACGACATGGTAGCAAGTTATTATATGCTTACTGTGAAGCAACGGTTCCAAAAGTAACATGTATTATTGGAAAGGCTTATGGTGGTGCATACATTGCAATGGGTAGTAAGAACCTTCGGGCTGACATAAATTATGCATGGCCAACTGCAGAAATTGCCGTTTTGGGTCCAGAGGCTGCCATAACAATCGTTCACAGAAAGGATCTCAGGAATTCCAAGAACCCAGTTGAGATCAAAAAGAAATTGGCAAAAGAATATCGTCAAAAGTTTGCAAATCCATACATAGCAGCTGAAAAGGGAATAATTGATCTTGTTATTGACCCGATTGAAACTAGGATAATGATTGTAAAGGCTCTAAATGTATTGCAGAATAAGAGGGAATCAAGACCGGTTAGGAAACATGGTAACATTAATCTTTAGGGGAGATTTGAAATGGGAAAATTAATCTCAAGTATATTAATTGCAAATAGAGGCGAGATAGCACTAAGAGTCATTAGAGCCTGCAAGGAAATGAAGATAAAATCTATTGCACTTTACTCCGATGAGGATCTACGATCAAAACATGTAAAGAGTGCTGATGAAGCATACTATCTCGGTCCCCCACCACCGACCAAAAGTTATCTTAACATTGACAAGATAATTGAAATTGCCGAAAGTGCGGGCGCTGAAGCAATTCATCCGGGGTATGGATTTCTTTCCGAAAATGAGACATTTGCAGCAAAATGTGAAGAAAGGGGAATTATCTTTATTGGTCCGACAAGTGAGGCTATGGCGCTTACTGGTGATAAAATGAAGTGTAAAGAAATAATGAAAAAAGCTGAAGTTCCAACAATACCAGGTAGCGATGATATCTTAGAAGAAGTTGATAAGGCAGTTGAAATTGCTCAAGAAGCTGGATATCCTGTTCTACTCAAATCTGCATACGGTGGCGGTGGCAGAGGTATCCGGTTTGCAGACGACGAAAAGAAGCTTAGAGAAGAATTTGAAATGGCAGCTGCTGAATCAAGAGCGGCATTTGGTAAATCTGGACTGTATGTTGAAAAATTCCTGCAAGGAATTAGACACATAGAGTTCCAACTCGCTAGGGACTCCAGTGGGAACGGCAGACATCTATTTGAACGAGAATGCTCCATACAGAGACGTCATCAAAAGTTAATAGAATTTTCTCCATCTTCTGTCGTAGATAAGAAAACCAGAGCAAAGATTGGAGAAATAGCTGTTAGGGCCGCAGAATCAGTAGACTATCTTAATGCAGGGACTGCTGAATTTTTAAGGGATGAAAAAGGTAACTTTTATTTTATTGAGGTTAACTCTCGTCTCCAGGTTGAGCATCCTGTTACAGAACTAGTCACAGGCATTGACCTTGTTAAATTGCAGATTAGAATTGCATGTGGTGAGGAAATTCCATTCGAACAATCCGACCTCAATCTGAACGGTTCAGCAATAGAATGCAGAATAAACGCTGAAGATCCATTTCATGACTTTGTTCCATCAGTTGGACTTGTACCAGATTGCAATCTTCCTTACGGACCTGGTGTAAGGGTGGATACATATTTGTATCCTGGGTGCAGTGTGTCAGGCTATTATGACTCTTTGGTCGCAAAATTGATAACATGGGGACAAGACTTTAATGAAGCAAGAGTAAGAATGTCCAATGCATTGGATGAATTTCTGATAGAAGGAATAAACACTACTATTCCTCTATACAGAACAATAATGGATGAGAAGAACTTTATTAATGGAAACATCTCCACAGATTACCTGGAAAAGTACAATATGTTAAATGTAATGCAAGGTGAACTCAAAGAAAAGCACCTAAAGGAATCTGATACCGCAATCGCCGCCGCTCTGCTTTTTTCAGAATATCTGAAGGGACAATACAGTGCAGGAAATTCATCAAAAGAGCTTGCTTTGTCTAACTGGGTAAGAACAGGAAATATTAAAAATGGAATTTAAGATAGACAACTCCGATAACATACTATCAGGTTCAATTAAAGAATCTAGTGGAAATGGCAAAATGGTTGCTACTATAAATGGTAAAGAACATTCTATAAAAATAGTCGGTCTCAAAAATAGTATATTGGAATTTATTTTAGACAATTCATATAGAACAGCCAAGATACTAGAATTCGGCAGCTCTCATATCAAATTGTTGATGAATGGCGAGCAAATTGTTCTCAAGAAGCATTCTAAATTAACTGAAATATTGGAAAAATCCATGGCATTAGGGGGATCTTCGTCAGGAGAAAACAAACTCTTGAGTCAAATTCCAGGTAGAGTTGTATCCATTATGGTAAATGCAGGTGACCAAATAAAAAAAGGAGACTCTATAATCGTACTTGAATCTATGAAGATGCAAGTTGCTGTAAAGGCTCATAAAGACGGTCAAATTAGAGACACAAAGGTAAAAATAGGCGATACCGTATCAAGAAACGATGTTGTGGCAGTAATAGAATAAAAGAACAATCCTGTATTGGATATTACTCAAACATGTTTTGTAACCTGCATTTCAGTTATTGATTTCTTTTAATTTACTTCTAATTTCATCATAATTTGGCTCAATCAGCGGGTTGTCTGAAATCCAAATATACTTAATTACTCCCTCTTTGTCTAGTAGGAAGACAGATCTTTTTGCCGCATTGTAATCCTTCAAAGGTCCAAGATCCTTCATTACTATACCATAGTCACTAATTGTTTCTTTCTTGTAATCGCTCAAAAGAGGGAAATTTAGGTGTCTGTTTACTTTAAATATTTTATTTGCGAATGGACCATCTACTGAAATACCTAATACTGCGGTATTATTGTTTTCAAATTCGCTCAGAGAGTCTCTGAAAACGCACATTTCAGTAGTACATACTGGAGATTCTGCGGCCGGAAAGAATGCCAGTAATGTATTCTTACCTCTAAACTCTTTAAGCTTATGCACGTTCATGTCAATATCGGGTAATTCAAAATCAGGAGCTACATCTCCTTCCTTTAGTTTTGCCATGTCTTTTTTTGTAATCTGCTCAATGTTAATCTTTCTATCAAAATCAATCATTCAAATGGAATTGGAATTTGTGCCGACTTGTTCTAGATCTAAATTAGTTTTGTTGCTCGAATGAGTATTGATATTCTCTCTACTTTTGTAGCCTGATAGATCTAGCGCTATATGTTTGAATCCCAAGTCTTTTAATTTTGAATCTATTTCTGAGAATTTAACTGTATCAAGCATATCTTTTATTTCTTCTCTCCCAACTTCGATTCTTGCGATGTCTTGATGATCTCTGACTCTTACCTGTTTGACTTTGAAAATGGACTTGACCAATGATTCTGCTGTTTCTATTCTTTTGAGTTTTTCAAATGTTATGGGCATTCCATGGGGTATTCTTGAAGCCAAACATGAATTTGAAGGTTTGTCATATACTGATAAATTATTTGATTTAGCAATATTTCTTACATTTTGCTTGTTTATGCCTAGTTCTACAAGAGGACTTAGGATACCATTTTCTCTCAAGGCTTTGATTCCTGGACGATAATCAGTCAAATCGTCTGTGTTTGTACCATCTACGATCAAATGTACATTCATTTGTCTTGCTTCCTTCAACAAATATGTTGACAATTCAGTCCTACAATGATAACATCGTAATGAATCATTCTTGACAAATTCTATATTATCTAACTCATTATATTTTATTACTTTGTGTTCAATGTTTATCTCCTTTGCAATTTTTTTTGCAGACTTTAATTCATCAGCAGAAAGAGTATTATAATCTGCAGTAACAGCAATGGCGTTTTTGTCCAATGCTTTCTTTGCTGCCATAGCAACAACGGCACTATCTACTCCCCCGGACAATGCAATTATGGTCTTTTGATTCTTACCATGAAACCATGATACCAATTGTTGAAAAAATTTATCTTCCAAATTCATTATCACTTGTATTTTACTATTAACTCGTGATATACTGTATCAAAGACTTTCTTGTAAGGAATTTTCAGTACTGTTGAAATATTTTTGATGTCGTCATATTCTGGCTTTATGGACTTAATTGATCCATCTCCATTCTTTGAAATCTTAACCTTGACTTCAAATTTGCGATTCTCAATGGATATGGGAAGAGTTATGAAAGATCTAGATGTTGTTATTCTATTTACTTCACTTACTCTGCATCCAAGGGAACCTGTTTCACTTAAAAGAATTTGAATAAGAGCATCGCTGGATGCTTTGTCTGCCAATACTTTGACTACAAATGAGGGTCTGTTTTTTTTAGATATACCATGTAGCACAGTAACATCCTTTGCATTATTTGCATAGAGGACATCTATCATGTTTCCGATTATCTCACCTGTAACATCATCAACATTAGTTTCAAGTTCAAAGACACTTTCTGAAGTGTAGTCCAACTTTAAGTTTGAATTTCCAATAACTAATCTAAGTATGTTCGCAACATTTTTACCCTGTTTTTGACCACCACCATTTCCTATTTTTTCAGGTGTGATTGGAGGATACTGAGAGATATGCTCCGAAGCTAGGTTGACCAGCATAGCCGCACCGGTAGGAGTAGTAAGCTCTCCATCAAGTTTACCAGGTACTAGCAATATTTGTCTATCACTTAAAATCTCCAAAATTGCATTGCCTGGATTTGGAACTACCCCGTGAGAAAATTCTAATAATCCATTACCAACAGCCACATCAGTAGTATAGAATTTTTTTGAAAGAAGGTCCAGATTATCCAAGGCAACCGCCGTACCTATTAGGTCTGCAGCAGTATCAATAGTCGAGACTTCATGCAATCGGACGCTGGTATAACTGCTTCCATGAATTTTTGATTCTGCTTGAATTACCTTTTTCAATGAATTGAGAACAAATGATTTTGCAATATTAGATAAATTCAATGAATCACTACAAGCAGCAATCGCTCTGTATACTTCACTTCCTTTTCGCGAATTTGCTGAATCCGTATAATCAAACAAAAACTTGGTACATGAAATTCCATAAGAGCTAGTTTTTAGAAAGTCTGCATTGCGTATTTTTGATCCTTTAAAATAATTCTGGCAAGCGTAAATGGAATCAATAACTTTTTTTTTATTTGCTCCAACGTCAATAAGACTGCTCAGGAGCATGTCGCCAGAAATTCCAGCAATTTGTGAGTCAATAATTACTATCTTGGCCATATAAATGAAAAATCTCTCTACTATATCCTATTTATATAATTTAAAGATTGTTGTTTATTACCAATTTAGAATGACATTTTCAAAATGTAAGACAGAAAATAATTAATCGATGGAAATAAATTCGCAATAGTATTTCATGTAATTGTTCTTTTTTTGAATTATCAAAAATATTGATACTCTGTTTAGCACTATTTAGGACTGCAATTGCCTATCCAGTTATCATTAATTGTAATTGCACAGGTTCTGTTGCGACTGCTAAGTCATTTTTAATAATTGACATATTCTATTAGGTTTCTAATAGAGTTGAAGTTACCCACTTCAGTTAAATTGTGAGCATCACTGCCCAAGTGAAAATTTACATTATTGTTTTTGAAAATTCTTAACCATTCCATAGGAGGCCTGCGATATTTCGCGTTTATTTCTACCGTCTTATAATTTAGTTTTAATAGTTCTGATAACTCAACTAATTCATCGTCTGTCAAGTCAAATGATTCTTCAGGGGCTAAATGACCAATGACGTTCACATATGGTAAAGCAATTGCGGATTTCAGAGCTGAGAGCCAATCTTCTTTATTGTAATACCTTGTATGAAAACTTGCAATCAGAAAATGACCTTCATATTCGGTTGGAAAATCAACTGTGCCATCCTTTAGTATTTTTGCTTCAAAACCAGAAATTATGGTCATCTTAGTTCCAGATGATACAATTCTGTCGATTTCCTCCAAATATCTTGGTATCCAATCAGAAGTCTTTCTAACATGTTCTGTAAAGGCCAAAGTATTCAAGTCAATCTTTTCTGCATACCTTGTTACTTTTTCAATTGATAATTCCTGGGGTGAATGATCGTTATAGTTGCTGTGGACATGATAGTCTTTCTTCAGGTCGAGCAAGTGCATATTTATTATCTAGTTACATATTTAATTTGTTTTGAAATCTTAAATAAATGAGCATATCGAAAATCTCTCAAAATTTTTATATGATACTAAACAAAATTTTAATTCGGATAAGGAATACTGCTTGAAAGGAGTCTCAAAATCCACTATTTTAGTTCCGGGTGCGTCTGCACCGGCTGCAATTAATACCATAAAATCTCTGAAAATGGTAAAATATCCAGTAAGGATCGTCAGTTCCGATACAAACCCTGTTTCAGCGGGATTTTATATGTCTGACGCTCATGAACTGTTACCAGAAATAGAAAGCAAATTATATTTAACTCGGCTATTTGAAATAATCACAAA
>DASUMD010000045.1:0-5558 GCA_036277875.1 Nitrososphaeraceae archaeon | reverse complement strand
GGATCACGATAGAATTCAACCCTAACAGACATAATCTATCGTCTTTTTCTGTAGGCGCTGTACCATTCAGAATATCAGTCGCACAAGATGCGGAACCTGGGAAATATATCATCCCAATTCAAGGTAACGTTTCAATGGAATCTAGTACATTAGGGGTTCCAAGCGTTAATGCCTCAATTTTAGGAAAAAGTTTTTTTACAATTAGACCAAATCTGACAGTAACTGTAGTCAATCCACCTTCATTTGAAGACGATTTTAAAGAGTTTTGGAGTAGTTACGGTCAAGTGATTTCTCTGTTTGGAGCTGGATTTCTTGGTGCTTTCTCATCACACTTAATCGATATTGTAAGGGAAAGGAAAAAAGAAAAGAAGCAAATGCGAACATGAGCGTCTGAATAGCATTAATGCCCTATTATGACGATTCACATTTTAAACATCTTAAAACCCTTCTGAGCTACAGGCAAATTACTAGCAGCCTCCGACTACTTTAATCCAATGATACCAGGCTTTGAAATGTGGCTAGGTTATGGTGGACTAATATACTATGGATAGAATGACGGGCATATAATCTCCTTGAAAGTATTTCCCGCAAATACAGCACCTTCTCCAGGGGCAGTTGAAAACAAATAGTAAGTATCGGATTCCAAAATTAGAGTGCTAGCATTATCAGTTCCACCGAACCCGATTTATTAATACTATAGTCAGTAACATAATAAAAGCAACTAATACATGAGTGCGCCATAGCCTAGTTAGATGTTTAAAAGAAAATGATAATTTCCGATCGATTTGAGTAAAGCCAAATGCGCACTTATCTTCCTGATACCTAGAAAAGATCCAAGTGTAATCACCATTATTTGTTATTAGTTAAAAATATGCGCATTATATCAAATATCATTGATGGTTTCTCAGTAAACGGTGCGTGACCTGTATTTTCTACGATTTCAAGTTGGCTACGTTTGAGTACCTTATTAAACTGTTTAGAATGTGAAACTGGTATTAATTTATCAGCAGCACCACATATGATCAGAGCCGGGATATTCTCAATTCTTTGTAATTCTGATAATTCAATATACTTTTTCGTACTATTTTCGAAAGCCGACTTAAATGCATGTTTGGCTCCCACCAAGTTAATTCTTTTAATAAAGGCGTCAACGATCCCAAGATTGAGTAACGCTGGATTTCCAAGCATCAGTTCGAAAACATTTTTAACATTTTCAAACGATGGATTTAATGCAGCATTAAGGTATTGTTCAAGTAGGGGTGTTGGCTTCTTAAGCATTCCAGAAGAGTCTATGAGAACAAGTTTTTCTATAAGATCTTGATCTTCTATGGCTACTTTTGCAGCTATATATCCTCCAAGTGAATGACCTACTATTATTGTTTTGCGACTATCATCATCGCTATCATCATCGCTATCATCATCGCTATCATCACCATTTCTCCAAATTTGCTTACAATCAATGAAGTCTCTAATGAATTTGCTAAAATACTCTATAGTGTAGTCTACTGTTACCGGTTTATCACTACCGCCAAAGCCTATGAGGTCAACCGCTACTATTGGATAGTAATATCTGGATAAGGCATCAGGGATATCCAACCATCTATCCGATGATGATCCGAGACCATGGATAAATAAAACATTTTTCTTTTTCGAAGTATTGCGTTTTTCAGATTTCAGATACCTTATCTCGAAATCATTTACCGTTACTTTATTCTCCTGCACTTCTTCCACCTAATGGTACGTCAAGTCTCTTGCTACTATAAAATATGTGATGATAGGGCACAACGAGAAAGTTAAGGCGAAAGAAAGCTTAAATCTAGGCGCCGACTGTTCCGTCATCCTTTTTTCCTCTAGTCTGCCTAATTACAAAGTCTAAATAGTGTCTAACTTCGCTATCATCTGACATTGAAATTTCTACTGCTGTATCTTTTTCCATAGCATCTGCGTGTTGGCGGATTACTTTTACAAGATTTCGCATAGTCTCTGCCTTCTCTTCTGCTTTACCTAAAGCACCTAGCAGAGCATACTCCTTTGCATATTTCCTGGCTAAATGACGCAATTCTGCATCTTGGGCCACTGACAGTGCGACAGAGTATATTCCTACGCTAAACATAAAAGAAGCAAGCACAAGAAAGGAACGTTGGATTGCTCCAAATGGTGGATAAGAATTGTTGGTTATCCAGTTATTGGTCGCTGGAGAAATTAAAATGGTTGAGAATGCTGCTATAACTAAATAGCTCATGATCTTATCACGAGAAGGGGTAATTTGCCGTCCAAGAGTTTTTGCTACTAAAATAAATGCATAGGCTATTACAAGATCAGCTAAAACCCATCCTGTGGTACCCATTACCCTAAAGATAAGGAACCGGGGGTCCATATACACAAATTGACCTGCCGTTGAGCTTATTATTTGAGGAGCAAATATCCCAGTTAAAAAAAGCACAGGTGGTAAAATTATAATTGTCCAAAATATTGCTCTTCCTATCTGATCCTTAAAATAACGAAGGAAATACGCGACAGCAACTGTTTCTGCGATAGCAATAGCAGTAACTTGAGGAACAAGAAACACATAGAGATGAATGATATTTTCTATACTAGATAAGTGTCTGCTTGCCATAGTATTGCTAGACTCGAAATCTGGATCTATGGAGGGTGGTCTTGAAACGACTAATACCTTTGTATTAATTACAGTAGTTTCTGTCATGCTGATGCAAAGGAGCATCGATGATACAGCAAATGCCAATATCATGATATTGTGTCGTCTGTTCGCACTCGACTTGTACCATGACAAGAATTTGTAAGTGCGAAATCCAAGGAACAAGACGGATACTCCGCTAATTAAGACAATTAGAATCAGCAGGTAAGTGCTATATTGTGAAAATAACACCATCTGGACGATGATAGCTCCAAAGATGACTAAAAGTGCATAAAGAAAAATAGGTGTTGCCTTGTAGAGCCTATTAATAAACGAAGGAGCCTCAAGGTCCGTGCGCAATGCAGCCATATAATTTCTAAGGACATACAGACCTGCAAAAAATACAGTGATACTCATTGTTATAAATAATATTACACCAAAAGAAGAATTAAGAGGCTTTCCCAAAACGTCAAGGAAGGTGCCAATGATTACATCGGTTATTATTATGGCCCAAACTATGAACGTCATCAAATAAGTTTTCTTGTTAATAATACTTGTAGTAACTATTGAAGTCATTTTTGTGGTCGACAGATTACTACTTCTTTTACAGAGTAGAAAAGCTTTAGTGATTGACCAATCAGTATTCCAACAATAAGTAATGGATAAAGGTTCTAATACATTTTAAAACTTCACTGCCATAAAGGTTAAGCTTGGCATACACATTTACAATTAAGCAAGTCTATTTATTAAACTACTAGCGTTACTAGAACCACGGAACCCAAATTTCTTTGCTATAAATGAAATCGAAGTAATCTTCTAGACAAATTTCTCAAGTTTCAGGCAACCCGCATGATATGAGAAAAGACTTAAACTGCCTAAAAGTAAACTAACTAAAAACGATCTGAATATATTTAGTTTCGGACGAATTATCCGAGTTCTAGTCTGTTTATACATCGTCTACTATCTTTTCCAATTTTCTGGCATTTTTAGTAATTATGTCAACAAATTCAACTTGGTCTTCGGAATCAAATTTCTTAGAACGCATAACATTTGACAAAGCAACTATTGGTTTAATAGAATGTTTCAGATCCGCTATTGTATTGTTTAATTCAATATTGATTACTTCCTGTGATTTTACTTGTTTCTGGAGTTCAGACAATTCTTGATAAACTTGTTCCTGTTTCCACATGGTTTCAAATATAGTAACATAAGAAATAACAGTTGATCTGATAGAAGAAAATATTGATAATCCTATTGCCTCATACGAAGTATATTTTGTATCATCCTTTAATTCGACATATAATGCAAATTTCCTATCGACTAGTAGAACTGAAGCCCTAATTCTTGATTGTTCTCTAAGGTTCATCATTTCTACATTCAATTCATTTTTTAATTTTTTTGAAATTGAATGTATATCCTTATCAAATGGAGTGAGAATTCTTATTTTTATCTTATCATTATTTTCTCTTATCTCTTGTAGTTTAACTAATGCACCCATACGTTCTTGTCTATGGAAAGCATTGGCTGTGGAAAACAATATTAAAATTTCATTTTTTGATAACTTTCCTAGATGGAAGGCAAGTTCTTGTACTTGGACCGGATCTTTAATAATTTTAAAGGTTTCATTTGTGGTTCCTATTTCATTTTTTATTTCATCAAACTCTTGCTCTTTTGGTATAGCTTTATCCCAAAAAACATCAGAAACATATTGTTCATTACCAATGAAGTTCTTAAATTCATTTCCATATAGATTTGCTAATCTTCTAAACATGCTAATACAAACCTTGGAATCAAAAAGGTATTGATTTCCATCTATTTCTTCCAATATTGATTTCTTTTTTTCGAACATTTTGCCGCATAACGCACAAGTAAATTTATTATCAAAATTTTCTTTATTCAGATTCCTACTGGTATTTTCATGCAACTATATATTACTCGTTCTAGCAGGCCACTTAAAAGGTTTGATCAACTAAAATATCAAACGATGCAATGCATGTCATTTTATACGAAATTTGAAATTCGTGGAATTATTCTAACAATTTTCAAACTAATTCTATAATAGAGGGAAATAAATTACACAGCGAGCTAAGTATTTTGAATTGGATATAGCTACCATTCCAATTGAAACTGATATTTGGAACATCTATGTTTTAACTATCTAATAGTGCCAGATTCCGAATTCAACTAACTACCTTTAAAACCATGTAGTATACCAAACAAATTTGCTGATAAGTAGTTATATCATAATGAGTGTTTCCTGTATTAATACTCTCATAATTTTATATCGAAAGAACGTCATAAATATGGTACTCAAATGGTCATCCTCGACAAGACTAATGTGGAATTCCACATGCTGCCCACCGAACCCGATTATGATTATAGCCTTTCCATTATACGGTAATAACCAAAGTATGAAAAATGATTGAATTGTAAAAATAAATGAAACGTAATTTATCCTGTCTTAATTAATCCTCTAAGTTTTTCCTTGAATTCTGGAGTTATGTCTTCCTCTTTCATTCCATGATCTTTCATAGCATGTTGTGCTCCATTTTTGAATATCTCTTCTTCAGTTTCTCCTTTTACGACATAGTCGCAATCAAATCCCGCTTCTCTACATGATAATGTTTTCATAACTAGTAGTCCAAATCCAATGCATAAATGTGTTCTTGCTAGCGGGGAAATTTTCAAGTGGTACCGTGGATAATTAGACCAGTGTAAAATTTCACAAGATTCCCACGTAATTTTTACTATTACTAGCGTTTTAGAATGCGCTCCCGTAAATGAGGGTGGCTATATAGTGTCAAATCTGTCCCTCATCCCACCGAACCCGATTTAAAATTTACATGTTTTCAATAGAATTCTTGTAAATATTATTATGTTATATTATATTATATTATATTATGTGATTATCGTTACTATAATG
>DASUMD010000044.1:0-3144 GCA_036277875.1 Nitrososphaeraceae archaeon | reverse complement strand
TAAAGGAAGTAATGGTCCCTTTTTTGAACATATTAATGGTTCCTTGAAAGACAACAGACCTTCAAATTTGAGATCTTTATGTGACAAGTGTTTTCAACACGTTAAAAAGAAAGAGAGTAGAAAGGGATTTTTGGGGAGTATGCGCAATAATCTTGGTCAGGTGTTTGGAAATTAAATCAATTATACTTCAAGTCGATTCCAAAAATAAATTTCTATGTTCTTCACAGCAAAAATTCTCTATTTTCAATACACCTAGATTAGAATTTCCCTCTACATGAGGCCAGCTTTCTCCATGAAAAAACTTCCCGCAATATGCGCATGTCTTTTCCAATCTTAAATTATTAAATCTGGGTTCTTATAAACTTCTCAATGATGATAAACGACTACCATTTCTAATCCACATGTTCCAACATTACTAAATATTTTGGTTAGAGTAAAAATATATTTGAATGTTAGAATATAATTCAAGTAGTTGAAAAACCATGAGCAAAGAGAAAGGGAAATAGTTTCAGGTGTAGATGAAAAAAATGCCATACCTTACGAAAAATGGATCGTCTCTTTCTCAGATTCCAGAAAAAGCAATATGAAGATTTATTATCGAGAATTTTTTGCCCAAGGTTTCTATGAGGCTTATGATATGGTAATCAATTATGCTGAGAAACAAAGTGTAGAAATAAGATGGTTTAAAGAGAAACGAAATTGTGGAAATACATTTCCCAAATATGACATTATGAAACTAGAATCCTTTTGCACTTATTGCAATAAAAGGTTTAATCATCAAGATCCTGTTCAATGTGACCACGATGATTGCAGCTCAATATTTTGTTCAAAAAATTGTATGAACGATCATGTTATGTTACTACATATTAATAGGACGTAAAAAGCAGTTGTTATGCTAAGTTGATTTAGAATGAAGGTTTTATTAAAATTAGAGTAATTATCTTTATCCTTGATCGGTCCGCTCTAAATTGTTCTAAATAGTGGGAGCTGTAATATACAGGACTATCATCAAAAGATTCCTTTATCATAAAACCAAGATTAACGAACCTGCAAATTAACCAATTCTTCCATGTTCTAAATTCATTGTCAGTTACAGGCTCAAGCAAATTATTCGTTATTTCTGTTACAATTGTAAGAGTTCCTTTTTCTTTCAATTTTTTGTAGATATCTTGATAGAATGGGATCCATAGAATCTCTTTAGCCCTGTCAATATAGTTTGGGGGAGGTAGGACAAAAATGAATTCGTCAGCATAATTATCAGGAAAACATGAAAGGACTTTTTCAAAAGATTCATTAATCAGGTAAACATTATTTTCTCGCAATTTATCACGTGCTACTTGAATTTGTTTTGCATCAATCTCAATACCTAAATAGCATGTGTTAGTACTTTTTTGATTCCTCACAACCTTTTCTAGTAATTGACCATCTCCTATTCCCAATTCCACTACTACTTTATGAAACTTAGAGGTTGTTGAAACGATACTATCTTGGGAACACAATATGTGTTTCTTTATTGTTGAGGTCTTAACAATTCAGATTCAAGTAGTTGCTGGACAAGTTGAACTACTTCTTGTTCGACCTGTTGTCTAGGCAATCCCAATTTGGATGAAAAATGATCTGCTAATTGAGTAATTGTTTTTGTTCCATCGCAACTATTCCAAAAATCAACGATTGCCTGATTCACCATAAATCTCTGCTCTTTCTCGTTTTCAAGAATTAGGGAACCGTCCTCTTGTGTAACCAATCTGCCCTTCACCATGGGTTGGTATTTTTCATAATCAACTTGAAACCTTAACTTTGGCCTTCCAAATCCTAGTTTTTCTCTGACTGACGGTTCTATTCTTTCCATATTCCATGGCGGATCCCAAACAATAGAGACATTAATGTTCCCTACTCCATCAATTTTTCCTATATATCGCTTAACATCACTAACTAACGTGTCATGAAGAGGACAGCCCCTTGTTGTCATTGTCATTTCAATATCGACATCATTTGATTCATTTATGTTTACTCCATAAATTAAACCCAAATCGACTATATTAACGGGAATCTCAGGATCCATACATTTCCTTAATATGGAATACACTTGTTCTTGACTAATACTTTTTGGCATCCAATAATAAAAATATACTTAGAGATTAAATACTTTATCCATGTCTTACAATTTTGACTATAGTTTTTTGATATGGTGGTTTAATAATGCCTTTTTCGGTAATAATTCCTGTGATCAATTCTGGTGGTGTTACATCAAAAGCGGGATTAAAAACTTTGATTCCCTTTGGTGCTAGTAACTTATTACCCATTTTCATCAATTCATTTTTGTTTCTTTCTTCAATGACTACTTCATTGACCTCACTTGTTAAATCAAACGTCGAACTAGGGGCGGCCACATAAAAAGGAATGTTATGCCTTTTTGCAAGTGCAGCAACCTGATAGGTGCCAATTTTGTTGTATACATGGCCAGTTTTCAAAATTCGATCTGCACCTACTATTACTCTGTTAATTAGACCACTAGACATCAAATGTCCTACAGCAGTATCGGGGATCAAACTAAAATCTATGCCATAATGATCTAATTCAAATGCAGTTAATCGAGAACCTTGCATTACGGGTCTAGTTTCGGTAGCAATAACCTGTATGTTTTTACCCATATCGCTGGCTGCTCTAAGCACACCTAATGCGGTACCATATGTAACCGTTGCGAGTGAACCCGCATTACAATGTGTGAGTATTACATCATCGTTATGGATAATCTCTGCACCATTCTTGCCCAATTGCTTATTAGTTGTAATATCGTCTGTTGCCATGTTTAGAGAGGAATGAACAATCGACTCTTTGATATCTTCAAGCTCATTTTTTGAATATGCTTCCTTCATTATTTGATCCAGGGCCCATACCAAGTTAACGGCAGTCGGTCTCGTTGATCTTAACCTATTGTAGGCAATTTTAAGATCTTTGAGAAGAGCTTTTTTAGTTTTTGCTTTACTCGAATTTGCAGCTAACGACATTCCAAATGCCGCTGCAACACCTATGGCTGGAGCTCCTCTAACAACTAACCGTTCTATAGCTCTAGCAACGTCCTCATATTTCTTGTATCTGACATATACTAGTTTACCAGGCAATTTTGTTTGATCAATCATTATG
>DASUMD010000043.1:0-3275 GCA_036277875.1 Nitrososphaeraceae archaeon | reverse complement strand
TTATTCGGAATGTGTAACAATTTTCCATTAATTAGGTCATATTCAAAATCATGCATATAGCATATTATCCTTGTTCCTTTTATTTCGCCCTTAGAAAGAGATGCTCCTCTATGAGGACAGGAATTATCGAGAGCAAATAAGTTGTTATTGGATCTACACACAAGGATATTTGAACCTTGAATTGTTATTACCTTCATTGAATTATTTGGAAGTTCTTCACTATTGCATACTCTATATTCCATTGTTGAATAGTATGACCCTCTCCATTCTATAAATTCATTTTTAATATTCTATGATAAGCTGGATTTTTTTGTTTTCTTAAAAAAATGTACAATATCATTATAAAGATCGTTAGTGTCGTAAATACAGAATTGAAATACCATAGAATTAGCGAAATCAAGAAAGGCGAATTTCTAGGTAAAGAAATTAGAGTTAGGGGATGGGTTTACAGAGTGCGTAAACAAAAGAATAAAGCATTCATCATAATTAGAGATGATCGTGGGGGAATAATTCAATGTGTTCTGCCTAGTACGAGTGTCCCAGAGATTACGATAGAATCCTCGTTAGAAATTCAAGGGATCTTATTCAAAGATGAAAGAGCAAAGGATGGTGGATATGAGATTAGAGGCAATGATGTTAAGATATACAGTATAGCAGATAATGATTTTCCAATTGGAGAATATCAGAGTACTGAACTATTACTTGATTATAGACATCTGACTGTGCGTACAAGAAAGATGATTTCAATTGCAAAAATAAGAGCAACAATCCTTGAAAAAGTACGTAATTGGTTTGTCGATAATGATTGGCTAGAAGTTAATGTTCCTACTTTAGTCAAGAGTGCAGTGGAAGGTGGTTCAACCCTTTTTCCTGTAAAATACTTTAAAGAGGAAGCATTCCTATCCCAAAGTGCACAGCTATATTTAGAGGCCCTGATTTTTTCATTAGGACCGGTTTGGACGATAGGCGCCTCGTTTAGGGCTGAAAAATCAAGGACTCTCAGACATCTTGCCGAATATTTGCACCTGGAGGCAGAAGCTCCATGGATATCTCTCAATGATCTTTTTTCGATACAAGAAAAATTACTTGTCAATTTGATAGGACATGTGACAAAAGTGAGGAATGAAGATCTAGAATTTCTGAAAAGAGATGTGGCAACTTTGAATCAAATCAAGGAACCATTTGACAAATTGAGCTACAGCCAAGCAATAGAGATTCTTTCTTCAATGGATATCCAGATTCAAGATGGTGAAGTGATCAGAAAAATAGAGTGGGGAGATGATTTGAATATAGATTCTGAAAAAGCACTTACAAAGGATCGTACTAATCCCGTTTTTGTACATGGATATCCACTCCAGGTTAAACCGTTCTACGTAAAGGAGGACCCAGAAACACCGGGAATTTCTCTTACCACGGATTTGCTTTTGCCAAATGGATTTGGTGAAGTTAGCAGTGGTGGTATGAGAGAAGACAATATAACCTCATTGAAATCTAGGATTGAAAAAGAAGGATTAAACATGAATTCGTATTCGTGGTACTTGGACCTAAGAAAATATGGATCCGTACCTCATGGAGGCTTTGGCATAGGTATTGAGAGGCTAGTAAGATGGATAACTAATCTGGAGGACATTAAAGAATGTGTACTCTTTCCAAGAACAATGGCCAGGCTTAATCCGTGATATACTATTATTGGATCCATAGGTTAGAATTCTTGTGAAAAAAGTTGCTAATTCTAGACCCTGTTAGTTTGACAATATATAATAATCGTCACAACACTGCATCATCTTTTTATATCTCATTCACTTCCTTCTTGTTATGCCAAAGGCATTTGTTCTAATGAATGCTGAATTAGGTAGCGAAGATTCGATTGTAAGCGAGCTGAAGAGTATAGATGGTGTGAAGGAGATTTACCAAGTTTATGGAGTTTATGATATTGTTGCACAAGTTGAATCAGAAACTATGGAGAAAGTCAAAGAGACAATTACATGGAAGTTACGAAAATTGAATGGGGTAAAGTCTACCCTAACTATGATTGTAATGGAATGACAAACAATCCATTTTTTTATCCAAATTTCTACTTATTAATTGCCATTTTCCAACTACTCCAGCATTACTCGCTCACTAGAATAATATCGTAGAATTGTAATGTCATTTAGTAGTGCACCAACTCTTACTTTTTCGGATCTACGATATATGGATTTGAAACATGTTACCTAAAATAGTACATCATTGTTGGAGTTATCATTGATATGACACTCATGATGATGATGATGATAAACTAGTATGAATAGTGTTACCAAATAGTTAATTAAATAACAAAAAACTCAAGTAATTTAATTAAAAAGGAGATTATTAAACTCACAATTCATTAATATATACTTAATACAAAATAGTACAAATATTGACCAGTGATAGAAATCATAACAAGATGGAAGAATGGTTCAAGAAATCAAATGTAAGATTAGGTGATTCGGTAGTTATCGAAACCAAGAATGCCACGCATGTTGGTATCTTGATTCCAAGGTACGAATACGCCGATGTTAATCATCTAGTTTTGAAATTAAAGAATGGGTATAACATTGGTATCAATTTAGAAAAAATCAAGAGCATAAAAAAGATTCCTGAAAAATTGGATCCTTCTTACATGTCTGATACTGACCATAAATACAAGGATAATTTATCTGACAGAGATAATGTTCAAGATTCTCCAGATTCTCCAGACCCCCATCTTCCACATCTATCATTGTTAAGTACAGGGGGTACCATTTCGAGTAAAATTGATTATAGGACAGGAGGGGTAATGGCAGCGCTCTCAGCAAAAGAACTTAATGATTCAATTCCTGAGATTAAGAAGATAGCGAATATTGATCCAGAAGTTGTTTTGAGTGAATATAGCGAAAATATCAAACCTGAACATTGGACACTCATAGCAAGAAAGGTTGCTGACAATATATTATCAGGTAAATATGATGGGATTATCGTATCACATGGTACAGATACCATGCACTACACTTCTGCAGCACTAAGTTTTGCACTTCAAAATCTACCAGTTCCGATTGTATTAGTTGGGGCCCAGAGATCATCAGACAGACCTTCATCTGATGCATCATTAAATTTGATAGGTGCTTGCACCTTTGCTGCTAGATCTAGATTCTCGGGCGTCTTTGTTGCCATGCATCATTCAATCTCAGATGATGTCATAGCATGCCATATAGGTACCAGGGTTAGAAAAAATCACACAAGTAGACGAGATGCATTTCACTCAATAGACGTGT
>DASUMD010000042.1:0-2265 GCA_036277875.1 Nitrososphaeraceae archaeon | reverse complement strand
TGGAGCACAATCTGCAAGATGTTTGATCCAGTATATGGAGGATAAGAAGGATCCTGAGTTTGATCTTATACTATTTTACAGTAACACAAAGTTATCCGTCGAGAATGCGGATAGTATGATTGGTGACGTTGAACATCATCCTATTGACTCCCTGAATGTGATTTACTATAATTGGTTGATAGATATGGCAAAAAAACTTGAGAATGTGAAGGTGATTTTTACTTTCACAAGAGAACAAGAGATACCTACGGCATCCAAAGATACCAGGATTGTATTTAGGAAAGGAAGATTCTTCCTAAATCCTGATGGTTCCTCAGAAAGAACTTTACTTAAATATGGTCACAATATAGAAACATCATTTAATCCAATATGTGGTAGCAGCGCGTTCATAAACGGCACCGTAAGGCTACCAGATGGTAAGATAAATAAAGGAAAAGGAATTTTACAAAATTTGATGGAACTGGAAGGAGTAAAGCCTGAAAAGACTGATAAAGAACAGTTTTATCTACAACAAGTCGGCGCAAATTAGCGAAATGAGAAAAAGCTTTAGCTTTAAAATATTAGAAATTATTTCCTAAAGAATCTATTATCAACTGATATCTTGTCTCACATTATTGCTAGAACAAGAATTCTTCTCTATCGCTAACTGAAAGGAATGCGTTGAAAATCAGACATTAATTGTAATGCATTGAGAAGTATTAGATAATCTGATATCAAGTACACAAAGTGTAAAGTATATGGGTCAAATTGAAAAATGATTATTGAATAAATGATACGAAGATTTAGCTATAAGATATTGAGTCAACAGTTAATTGTGTTAGCTTTTAGAAGATATCGACATATGAATACGAAGAAAGGAATGTCACTTGCTGTCATGTTTCTTGCAGCAGCTATCATCTTTGTATCGTCAACTCCTATGGCAAACAATGCTTTCGCACAAACTGAAGGAGAAGAGGATTTAGTTCCAACAGAACTCGAAGATAATTCAGCACAAACACAAGGAAAAGATTATTCAGGAAACAAAAACTATGAAAATTTCCTAAATTGTCTGTCCGATGCTAGCGGGGAAAGCGGAATTCCTGCCGGTGATAAGATAGTGAATTGTCTGGGAGAAAGTGGTTACATTCAGGGAAGTTCCGATGCTAGTAACGCTGTAGATACAGAAAATGAGACTGAAAATGTGCAAGTAAGTGTAGTAGGTGATGAAAGCGATGAAGACGAAGATGAAGACGAAGATGAAGACGAAGATGAAGACGAAGATGAAGACGAAGATGAAGAATAGACTAGCAATGAAATTGATACCAGAAAGTTTCCCTTTCTTTCTTTTTTAGTAGCAAGCATTATTTCTCAATCTAATTCATTTCCGTAGTGGTCCAACCAAAGACGGGACGTTAATTCTGGTATAGAATACTTATAATATCCAATATTCATGTAGATGACTAGTGCAGCACCTTCAGCCATATCAATTTGATAAATTACTATCTGAAGCAAAAATCAATTTGGTCATGTTTTATACTGATTGGTGTCCTTTTTGTCAGAAATTCAAACGAACATTTGAAACCTTCGCAAGTACCTATAACGATAACATTAATCTTTGTGCCTCCATGATTAATGATGATGATAACCCCTTGTGGGATAGATTTTCAATAGATACCGTTCCCACACTTATTGCTTTTAACAAGAGTGAAATTATTGCGAGAAGAGATTCAAAAATGGGATTTGGTTTAAATAAATCAGATCTTGATTCTATACTAAAAGAGATATCAGGACAATAATGTCTCGCGGTTCTGTATCATGATTATCATAGTTGAAGCATCGTGATTAATAGATGAGTTATGGTTATCCAGGTTGCATCATTACCATAACTATCCATGTTTTAGAAAGTACATCTACTGGAGCATATGAGACCAAAAATTCTTTGCCATTAATCACTTCTGAAGTATTTCCAGACTTTCCAGATTTTCCTGATTTGAAGCTATTTAGGTCTGCAAAAGATTCAGACTTGTTTGACAAAAGAGAATTTGAATCAGCTATTTTCTGACCCTTACCGTCCACGTATACTACTCTCAAATCATTTGGGAGACTCAATGATTGAAGTATGTTATTAAATTTACTAAGGTTTAATGTACCGCTCCAAATCCCTAAGAGGGATGGATCCTTATTCAGATATATTGGAACAGAAATAAGAGCTACCTTCTCACCAGTAGAGGAAGATACTATTACATCCCCAAGAAATGCCTGTTTTGTATTAATAGCTCCTTGATA
>DASUMD010000041.1:0-4948 GCA_036277875.1 Nitrososphaeraceae archaeon | reverse complement strand
AATTAATGAATTCCAATAGCATCGACTAGAAAATTAGTCTATGATTTTTCTACTGAAAAATGTACTAGATAAGAAATCGGAGTGAAAACTCTCGGGTTGATAAAATATTGATACTCTAATTAGTAAATAAATATGAGATCTAAAGTCTCATAATCTACTTTTGTAATAGAGTAATAACAATACTTCAAGATACTCTCCAAACTCTTTGTAGAGTCATGATGACAATAGTAGATTACTATAAGTTGGTAAATACTATTCTATTCGATTAACTTTTTATTATGAGATAATCTATGAGTATGGCAATCCATGATAGGACGTAAGGAATTTCTACGAAATTAGATTTGAAAAGACTTTCGAATACTACTTCAATGATCCAGGAAATATGAATAACTTGGACTCCGAGTCTCCAAGTAGTCCTAAAAATACATAACTCTTCTTGGTGGTGGATTTGTTGCTACGTATGCTGGACGCATAGAAAACTAAGCCGGATATTAGTGAAGGAATTCTATATAGTTTATCATAGTCTATTATAGTGTATTACTACAAAAACTGGTAAGAGAGTTTTGGCGCCAGAAAGAAACTTTCAGCATATATCTTTTGGAGTACAAAATCCGTTTTCAGCAAGTATAAACGAAGTATCTGAAGAGATATGAGGGAAAAAGTTATTTTTGAATTTAGATTTTCGTAGCGATTATAGAAATTAATGAATATGCAGCCTAATTTAAGTAGATATCAGGCTAAGCGTAAATTATTCTAATCTTGATGCCCAATTTATTAATTTTTTATGAAAATCTTGATAAAAAAATTCAATAATTGATCAAATTTATTGTAACCTAAGTTATATTGACTAAAGTAATTCATTAGAAAAATCTTATATAAGATAGATACTATTATTATCCATGTTATTTAGAAATAGCATAAAATCTTTAGCTATTCCTGATGTTCTGAAGGATTTAATTACGAAGCATTCGCTCAATAGAAAACAAATTATTAATATGAAGGTAGATGACCTTGCGTCTGTACTAGAATGTGATTTTGAAACCGCGAAAATAATTCAAAATTCTGTGAGAAGTTCATCAAATAAGTCAATGTTACATGAAATGACCGAACTGGCTTGAGAAAGAAGACATCATTTTTTTAACCACCGTTATTCTTCTGAGGATAGTTTCTAGAATAAGGTTTAGTTAATCTAGGAATATGCATTTTCAATTCTGTCGGATAATTCTATCTCATATCGAGTTCGATCGCAAAAAGAATCAAAATAAAATTTCAATTGTAGGAAATACAGCTTGCCTAAGCCTTATTTTTCAGTTTCATATTGTGAATTGTACATTCTCAGGTTTTGAGGATGTTTTCTTATTTTTTTAAGGAATTCCTCCTGACGTATACCCAAATCATCCAACAATTCAGTTCCCATAGAAGAGGTACTTGGAAGATCCGGAATTTTGTTGACAATACCCCCTGAAGCCAATCTATTTCTATTCTTTTGAATTAGACTAGGAGGATACATTTGGAAGGGCTCAATTACAGTCGGCAAATGGTTTATTGAGGAATTCAATCTATTCAGCTGCAAAAACCTGTTTATAATGTTTCTTGAATCATATGACATACTTACTCTTAATTCAATTGATGTATATGAGTTTAACTTGCCCATCACTATCGATTAGCTGTTCATTTCTGGGTCTCCAATTCCCTCACTTTTCATCCTAGCGTAATGGCGCGTACACGCTCGAGTTTGGAGATTAACGGATTAACAAAGTTCCGAAAATTAGATAAGTCCCGTAGCCTATATTATTAAATGAAGAAAGAATTATGTCAACGTGTATTTGTGGCCACGATATAAAGTGGCATTGGATGGACATGCATCATCAAAGAAGATGCGTAAACCACATCTCAAAGTCAGATGCTTGTCCATGTTTGAAATATGTGGATGAAGAGAAATTAAGGTCGGATGTGCAGTAGCGCACCCGTCTGCCCATACCATATTGCTACGCTAAATTAAGTTTGAAGACAGTTTCTAATTGTAGATTGTCGAATTTCACACTTTTAAAACACTTTGTATATTCATCACCATTCCACTCGTTTCCACTCTTTTAGTAAGTTTTCATATTGTAGACCTGTACCCTTCACGACTCCAAGCTGATACATCAATGCCAAATCATCTCGGATCGCTTTATGTTCAGTTATTTTTCTATCATCACCAATTGTAAATATGTGCACAGCTTGATAAGAAATTTTGTTCCCTGATGGCGGAATGAATCCAAAGAAGCTACCAGTATGTTTACCTCTAACAGATACTATTGAAACTACCTTTTCATCTGATGCTACACTTTCTAGCAGTTCATAATGCAAATCCGAAATGGCCTTCCGTAGATTGACTACAGTGTCAATAAATTCCTGCGGTCCCCTCATTTTTGATCTAACTGGATCCATTTGTGATTCATGATTAAAATATGTGAGACTGATAAATTCTGAGACTCTAGATGTATCTCCTGTATTAAGCGCATCCATAGCATATTTCACGAGTCGCAAATTATCTTCCTGCGTGGACGTCATGACACTCCTTGACCTACCACTTGTTATCTATCACTTCCTGGAAAGAGGGTAGAAATCGTTACCATAAACATCCCTCTGGTGAGAAAGTATAAGTAGATAAGTAATTATGTAGAGGAGTCTAAATCTTTTTTTGAGAACAAAATCATAATATTGTTTGCTCTTCAAACTTTCAGATTCTAGATGGATTTGAAATCTTTATCATTTGATTCAATTCATTTTGCAATTGTAGAAAGGTAAATCCGCTAGGAGTTGTCTTATATGTCCTATCAATAGGGTCATGTTCAAGCAATCCACGTTGAATCAAGATCTTTGAATATTCTACAACCTGGGCATATGTGAGGTAAGATCCAAACATTATTTTACTGCGAGTGATTCCTGCTTCAGACCCGGTAGTATCAAGAATAGATGCAAAAATTTCTTCTCTACTACGATATGGCATACAGTTAATAGGACTTGATCGTTAATATGCATTTAGAATCTCTTAAATATTAATATCTATTATCCTTCCAGATTAAAACTCTTATATTAAACTAGTTGTGGTTGGATTCCTTCCTTCTCCGATCCTTAATAAAATAGATTAATGAGGATTAATTGTTGTCAAGATGGAAAGGAAGCATGATATTGAAGTAAGAAAAACAAAGATTATTGAGGGATCGCTAAAAGTTGTTTTCAGTGCTTTAACTGAACCAGAAAAATTGGCTGAATGGTTTCAAGATGACGCAAATTTGGATGTCAGAGTTGGAGGACAGATCAGACTGGTTACTCTTAAAGAAAAACATCCTGAGTGGAATTTGGATAGGGATTACTATATGGAAGGGACTATCATGGAAATTGTTCCTAATAAACGATTATCATATAGTTGGAAATTTAAAGATACACCAAATTTCCCTGCAACTCTAGTGACGTGGGAATTGGAGCAGATTAATCCTAATAAAACGCTCGTAAAGCTATCCCATGTAGGATTTTCAGGAAAAGAAAAGGGAAACTTTTCGGTAGAAAGCCATATTCAAGGATGGACAGAAGCATTGGATAAGCTTGCTGGCTACTGTGAATCTCCTAGGTCTCTTTAAAAATACTGAGATTTGCCTAGTGATTGTCATCTTGATTTTGGTTGGACATGTTATCTTGTAATCATTTCAATTTGAGTGTATGAAAACTGTAACTCGGGACTGTATAGTACTTTCAAGGTTGAGTTGAGAACAAAATTCCCTTGATATTATGTTTTGACATCCTTATGCAAGTCGATTCTTCCATACTTAATTGCTTCTTTAATTATAGTAAATTCTACTTGTTCTGCCATCTTGGCCAATTTTCCAACATCTTCACGATAGTCTTCAAATGACGTGTGCTCTTTAGTACCAAGGAATATTTCCTTTATCTGGTAACCTGCCATGGCAGCTTCAATCAAAAACCAGACATCAATTCCCCACCCATCAGGAGGGTTTTGTTTCAATAGTCTTTTCCAGACTTCGGTCCGTGCACAGACCTCACCGCTTAGAGGTTGCTCAAAATGTGAAAGCTCAGGGAAGAAGGCGCTTATCATTGGTTTAGCAATAAGTTTAGTTACAGGAGCATCTCGAGAATGTCTTTGGTAGTAACCTCGTACCATGTCACAATTAATACATCCGTCTATCAGCTTGTCTATCCACTCTGGAGTTAAATTTTTTATATCTGCATCGAGAAATAGGGCGATACTTGCATTAGAACTGATTGCTTCCTTAATTCCCTTTTTCATTGCAATTCCCTTTGCAGGAAACATTCTGTTACCTTGTTCAATCACTCTTGCTCCAATATCGTGAGCTATAATCACTGTCCTGTCTGACGAGTATGCGTCAATTACTATCACTCCTGGATCGTAATGACTTTTTTTTGCAGTCCTAATGACGTGTTCAATAGTAGCTTATTCATTTTTGGTTGGAAATATTACCACTATTTTTGGGACGTCCCCCTGAGTCATACCATTTGTAAGTTAATACATACTTTAAGATTCTTGCAAATTAGAAACTTGCAAAAAAGTGGCATACTTAGATTTATCATTAGAGAGATTATCTCGGATATCTCAATTAAACATTATTTTTGGGTTCAAATTGAAGAGATTTTCTGGAATGAAAAACACCGATTTCTACTTTTCATATCAACCAAATCAGATTGTATTGATTTTTCCAGAACTTACTTCCAGGCTACTCTGATTTAGACAAAGAAATGGAATACTGAATGAATGAAAGCATATGCCATAAACTATGACATGAGCTGATTTTGATAGGACCAATTGGTCGCAGCTTTGAGGGGAAAATTTGATGTTCCGGAAACCAAATAAGGCCAACCAAATTAATTCCTATGTGAATTTTTTTTCTTCGATTAGAAAATAAAGTAATCTGACTCTGTCATTCTT
>DASUMD010000040.1:0-3337 GCA_036277875.1 Nitrososphaeraceae archaeon | reverse complement strand
GATAATGGTACTTTTATAGGTACTATCGGATCAAAAGGTACAGAGCCAGGTAAATTTAGTACCCCTCATGGCATAGCAATTGATCCTAACAACAATATGTACGTTACTGATATGAAGAATTACAGAGTTCAGGTGTTTGATAGTAAGGATTCTTTCGTTAGACAGTGGAAATCTATGGGAAGTGGAGCAGATCAATTCTCTGAAACCGTTCCCGGTATTGCAATTGATAGCAATAATCATGTGTATATTGTAGATAAAATAAATTCTAGAGTTCAAATGTTTGATAATACCGGAAACCATTTATCTAGTTGGGGATCGGATGGAAAGGGTCCTCAACAGTTACACAAACCAGAAGATATTGCTGTTGGTAGTGCAGGAGATATTTATGTTACTGATACAAGGAATTCCAGAGTTCAGGTTTTGAGTGTAGTAGAATAGTACGAACTGTTTTAGCCTTGATTTAAAATTTGATAAAATTCTTAGCCAAAATGCGTCAAGGATCCAGTAATAACTATATCAGTACTATGAGTAGCATATTAGTACTATATTCACTTAAAGATGACTCTTGTATTTTCTTTAATTTTTTCCAACAAATCGTCTTTTTCATTATCGTGAGGAATTATTCTTCCCACTATATTTACAGGAGAATAAGCCAGTATTTGTCCATCTTTACTTATGGGTGTTGGTCCATAAAATAGACATAACGCATTGCCTTCTGGCCAGTATGCAACGTCCAAAAAATTTACCTCTCTTTTAGCGTCTTCCTCCTCTGTTATGATTTGAGTTTTTTCGGTATATAGCTCATCGCCCCATCTAGTGATGCCAACTTGGATAGGTAAATTTTCAAGGATTGCCTGAACGGTCTTTGGAGAACGTGAATCATCCAGCTCTATTGAAATCTCTCTGTCTTTATCTGGAAATAATACATTGATCTTCTTTTTCATAGTATCAACCGAGTACAACGTAAAAGGTATTAAATTCTCTTGCGGTCAATTATCTTTGAACGATGCCACGGTCTGGTTCTAACCTTCTGATTACAATCCTTACAACGCAAAATCTGTTTTGGGTACTTCAATTCGCAGGTAGAACAATAATTAAAAAAGTTATAATCAATTCTGCTAGGAATAAGTTTTGTCTGACTTTTATCGATGGAGTTTACTCTGCTTTGTGATAAAACTTTTTTATCCTTACTTGATTCCAGAACAGTATCGCAAAAAGTTACTCCTGTAAATTTGGAGCTGGCTTCTACCATTTGAGATATTTGCTTAGTCCTATTGGATACCATTTAATCACTTCCTAAAATAAACAAGAAAAAAAAATAATTTAGTTGACTAGCAGAACTACTCAACCTTTATTTCTTTGGATTTTGACTTTATAGGTTTTTTGAACTGTATCTTTAGTTCCAATACTCCGTTTATGTAGCTGGCCTTTGTAGAATCAGAGTCTAGTTCATTATCGACTGGGAGCTCTGTATGATATTTCTTGTTTCCTTTTTCAGCGTGTATTGTTACCAATCCTTCTTCCATTGTCACCTTTACATCTTCCTTTGTTATACCGGGCATCTCTGCTGTTATTACCAGTGTGTTCTCTTTTTCATTAATTGAGGTATCTACAAGTGGCTGGCGGATTGCACTTTGTTCTATCAATCCTTTCTGAGAAGGCCTGACATTTCCAAATTCTCGTATGTGAGGTTTACCCTCAGGTCCGACAGTGATTTGGTATCCATAAAAGTAAGGCTGTGTATGTGAGCCGGCAGTACCAGTTTCAGTTACTGTTTTGAACATTCTGTTCAGCATATCTTCTGCGTCTGAAAATTCCTTATCTATCTGTTCAAAAAATCTATCTCTAAATCCCCATGGATCTTTCCACAATTTTGCATATCACCTGACATTATGTAATGTATATTACAATATATATATTTTTCTTTATTGAAGACCTGCAACTTACAAATATTGCGATAAATTGTAGACTTGCTCATTAGGATATTCTACATGACGAATGAATGGCAATCACAGGTAGTACCATACAGTACTATTACGATTGAAATTATAGGCCCACTTGACCCTTCAATTTTTAAAGATCTATTCTGGATTGCTGTTAGAGAGGTCCTATTGATGTGGGCAATATGGTACTTATTGCAGTTGTGATAATCCAAACGATCACTGCCACAATCAAGGCTTTTAGCCAACCCATTCTATAGATAGATTTTAGGGCCAATAACCAGGCTATTCCCCCCAAAACTGCAGAAAGAAAACCATTTCCTAGTAGAATGTATGCGATGCCATATACTATCGAACCTATAATTGCAGTAAATATGGCTAATTTTATGCTTCTTCTATGTCCTAAAAGGAATGTAATTAGATAAATTACCACCGTAGAAATTAGCAATCCTACAAGAAAGAAAATGATTGAATTAGCATCAAGATTCTCGAATGCCATTGACATCAGAATGTATAAAATAGCCTAAATAAAAGATTTGATTGTTTCAACCGTTTTATACTTTGTAAGCCAATTAATTGTATGAACAAGTCCAAATCAAAAACAGTAAATATTTTAGACATAGACACAGGAATTCCTCGTGAGAATTTAAAAAAGATTGCCAATATCTTGAATGACGATTTGGCAGATGAATATGTTCTCTTGACAAAGACAAGAAATTACCATTGGAATGTAGAGGATCCAAGATTCAATGATCTCCACAAGTTTTTTGAAGAACAGTATGAATTGATATCAGCTTCAATTGATGAAATCGCCGAAAGAGTAAGGGCTGTTGGTGGTAAGACTAGGGCTACGTTAAAAGAATTCATAAATTCTTCCCAAATCGGGGAAGATGTCGGTTCATATCCTGAGGCAGATACTATGTTAGGGAACCTATTATCAGACCATGAGACCATAATCAAAACATTAAGAAAGAATATCAAGGAATGTCAAGATCTAAACGATGAAGGTACCGCTAACTTTTTAACGGACAAAATGGAAGAACATGAAAAAATGGCATGGATGTTGAGATCTTTCATAGTGTAAGACAATTCATGTCGCTAATTCTGGTCTGATTTTTTAACCTAATTTCTAGTGCTTCCACTTAACTCCTCTTTCTGTCTCGCTACGAAGTTGCATTTGCAAGTTTCAGTACAGTTGTCTTTATTAGTAAATAGTAGTGTGGCCTGATCATTATTAATTTCCTGCCATATCCTCTTTTTCGATTTACAGTCTTTTCATTAAGTTTTGTTGGGTGTCTTATTGAATGCTTGTACATCCACCAAGATAAATAGAGTGGAACACTGACCTAGTAAGGGATGATTAGTTTAGGGCAGCAAATGGATCCCTTTGATTAGTA
>DASUMD010000039.1:0-2458 GCA_036277875.1 Nitrososphaeraceae archaeon | reverse complement strand
CCTCATAGATTAATAACCAATCTCTCATGCCAATAACTGGAAGCTTTCTCACAAATATTTTCCCTGTTTGAATCAAGTTTGCTCTTATGTATGCGTACTGCAAAGGAACTTGATTTTCAGCATTCTTAATTATAAAAAGACTTTCTTGAAGTTCTATGCCAGGTCGACCTCCCTGTATGTTAATCATAACATTTTCTTCATATCTATTTTGTATTTTCGCGGTAACGTAGCTTTGTCCTATTTCAAAGCGCTCTATATTCAATAATACTTGAGATCTGACAATAGGTGCCATAGGTATTTCATGAAATAGTTGTTCAGATATTGTGTCAAAGAACAAATTTCAAATCAGCAGTTATGTGCATTCTATTCTATATACGATTTTCCATAATTGTTGAGCGATAAGTCTGTCTAAATTCAACAGCTTATCTACTTATAGATTCAATGTTAGTTGTCTCACTCTCTTCCTTACTATATTTTGTAATGCAAATATGATTCCGATTTTTATAACACTTTAATATATTATTTTAACTTAGTCTACCTGTCTTGATCACTCTTGATGAGCTGCTGTTGCTATACGATTACTTTGGATATCTAGGCATTTTATTTGTGAGCTTTATTATCAGTATATTGTTCTTTTTGCCGATACCCTACTTTCCACTTCCTCTTATAGCAGCATTTAACAAGAATTTGGATCCTCATATCATCTCACTTTCTGGTACTATTGGTTATGTTGCAGCAAAAATGATCATCTTTTATCTTGCTTATTCCGGACGCAATATCATCGCTAAAAAGTCAAAAGGAAGAACAATGTCACTTCAAAAACTCTTGGGCAAATATGGATGGATAGGAGCACTCGTGGCTCCAATAATCCCATTTTCTGAGAATTTCATTTACATCACATTAGGACTAACAAAATACAACCCATGGAAGTTTGCAGTATCGCTATTTGTTGGAGTACTATTATATAATGAGTTTATAGTATGGATTGGAGTGCTTTTGGGGCGACCATTTGTTCAAAGCATTATTTCAGAATTTACGAACACAGACAATCCAACCAGCATTATCATAGCCATAATTCTAAGTAGCACTGGAATCTTAATTACTTTCTACTTGCTAGTAAAAATAAATTGGAATAAGGTCATAGGAAATAGGTTTCCATGGACCAGAACTGATAATACGAATGAATAAGATTATGCATCTGCATTAATTATTGGCCATACTTACTAATTTAATGTTTTGCAGTTACTTGGCAGGATATCACTTTGCAGTATATCAAATTGGTACTTGATATTGCACGCATTGATTCTGTCGAGAAAGGTATTAGTAAATCTTAATTATATAACATGTTATTTCTAAACATATTGCATTATTGGGTAGGCTCATTTTGTCGTATATTGGATAAGAACCAAGGTATTCCATTATTTCCTGGAGGTGTGACTGCTATATCCGACATCATCAAGGTAGTTGCCGATATTGGAAATCAAATTCCAGACAAATCGTGGATGCTGTACCTACTGGAATTGTTTAATATTCGGAATATTCCTGTTGAATTGAATCTGATTTGTCAGTTTGACAATCAAGATTATTTTGAAGCAATTTTTCAGGGGGTTAATAGGTACAGGTTTAAGAAAGTATTACCAGTGGTTGGACATTCGTATCTTAGGATGATTATGATGTACAAAAAAAATAGACAAATTAGATATACTCTTACTGATCAACTCACCGGGGAAACAGAAATCTTTGATTTTCCCCTTGGAATGAACTTTGATTATATTGGAGCGAATCAGTTTACTGGGATTGAGTGGTGGAACAAGACGGGTAATTTTCCTTACTCAATAAGATATAAAGTAGAAGTATCTCAACTCATGTTCGGATTTTTAGATAAGGACGACCCTGAGTCAATTACCTTTATTCCTCATAATTCATTGATACCAAACAATGATAACTCCGGAACAGGTTATCCAGTATCTTTTCAAAATGTAATGTTAAAAGAGGGTTGCGTTTGTTATTCAGTTGAAGCTGGCAATTGTAGCAATGGAATTCATTATAGTATATAATGGGAATATACTCGACTTTTTTGTTCAATATTTAGTATCAATCTTCTATAATAAATTAACTCCGATCTCAAGCGGATTATTTTACCTATCACATTGTAAACAATTGAATTGAATATTATTATGATGCCTATGGCATAAATAAATTTGATTTTTAGTCAGAGAATTAAATAACTCGCATGAATTCCTGAATATTCAATTAAGTCAAAGTTTAAAGCATACTCTATCTGAAAGTATTTTTAATTGATAGGATGGATTGTTCTTATATTAGCTATTCTAGTTATTTTGGCGATGGTAGGTTTGGGTTGGGATACATTTTTTTGAGGGGTAAAGAAGGGGGTAGAAAAATTTGGAAGTCTTCCAGAAGTAAAAAATCTAACCGATAAAGCAAAAAGTGAATTTGA
>DASUMD010000038.1:0-3517 GCA_036277875.1 Nitrososphaeraceae archaeon | reverse complement strand
GATATTGATTTTGTAAGTTTACTTATACCATATCCAGACTTGGGTGATACAAATATTGGACGCTCTATGTTTAATTCTTTGAAGGTTCTGCTAACATCATCAAATTCAGCTTTGTCTATTTTTGAAAAAACAATTACAATTTTTTCTTTATTTACATTCAGCTCTTGTAAGGTGCTCATGCAGCTGTAATACTTTGTTTTTATTTCATCCGCCGGATCTGATGAATCAATAAGAAGTAGAATCATGTCTGCCTGAAGAGACTCTTCCAGAGTCGACTTAAAGGCCTCAATCATATAAGTAGGGAGTCTTCTAATGAATCCAACTGTATCGGTAAGCAAAATTTTCTGTCCATTAATAATAAAGGATCTTGTAGTAGTTGAGAGTGTGGTAAATAAATTTTCAGATGTTTCTTTACTTTCCAGAGTTAGCAGGTTGAATAGGGTAGTTTTGCCCGAACTTGTATACCCTACTAGAGAAACTATAGGCATTCTGTTCTCTACTCTCTGATCATGGTAAAGCTCACGTTTTTTTCTGGATTCTGCCAACTTTTCTAAAATGAACCCCATCCTCCTCTTCAGATCCCTAAATTTTACGTCAACTATGTATTCTCCACTTCCACCTTTTCCTGGTCTTTCTTTGCCTGTCAACAGCCTCGCATTTTCTTTTATCCGCGGTAACTCGTATTTAATTTCTGCGAGCTGAATCTGTAATTTTGCTTCCGACGTAGTAGATCTAATGTAAAACAAGTCGAGGATTAGCCTTTCCCTATCTACTACCTTTATACCTGTTGCCTTTTCTAAATTGTAGATCTGCTTGGGTGTCATATGTTCATCAACAATAATCTGGTCAGATTTAGCATGATGTAGATATTCTTTAATTTCTTCGACCTTGCCAGATCCTAGACCATATTGCGTGTGCCTCAGATCTTTTTGGGTAAAACACTTTACAATATTAAAATTGCCTAATGATTCCACCAAACCTTTTACTTCCTGTATGCTGAAATCATCAGGATATGTTACCAGTATGACATTTTGTTTAGTTGTCAGAATGTCTCAGGTCCCGACCAGTCCATAAAATCGTCAGCTAAATAATCGTTTTTGTGTCCCCTAGAACACACATGTGAAGTTGTAGAATCAGTCTTTATTTTGGAAACTTTTATGGTATCTTCAGATATGTAGACACCGGGAAACACTTCGCCACAGTTCTTGCACTTTAACATCAGCATAGGCATTTTGTTTAAACTAATTCATATACGGCTTCATACTATTAATATCTACCTATGGTAATTTTCAAATAAATGAACTAACTGTCTCTAATCATCAGAAATAGAATATGTCTACGTCACATTTACGGGGTATTAATTACTAAAACCTGACATAGTTTAATGGTTTAATGAACACTAACAAGAATTGAATGTTCCAAGTTCTAGTATCCACAGAGCCTTAATGACCAAATCATGAATTTATTGAATTAGGTCCAAGACCATTTTCAACTCATCTATTTCCCTCTCTATGGCTTGTTTGTCAATCTCATCTCTATCGTATTGTGCTGTGTACTTTACCAACCTTTGGCATGCTTCAATCTGTCCTAATATTAGATCCCTCTTATCATGACATAAACTATGGTAACTATCAATCAACGAATACGTCACTTTTCTTTTCTTATTTTCACATCCACAAGTTTTTGCCATAATCCCATAGGGTGATTCCGCTTCGGAAATATTCAATTTACAAAGACACCGTCATTCGAATCAAACCAGAATTCTAGGGTCAAACCATGAATATAATCATAAACTAGTCTGTATGACTCGTGAGCTGATACAGGCATCGATTCTATTTGATTATTACCACACAAAGGACAAGTATTGGGAATGTTAAAGTTGGTAAAGCATGTAGCACACCAATGACATGATTTGCAAATCAAGAAATTTCTCTTGTCAATAAACTTATCTTTGCTTTCATAGAGTAACGGGTAAATGTTGGAAGACGTCACAATAATGAACCATATCCGTACGCTTTTAGCATATTAACTTTATTTAACATCAATCATATTCAGTTTTGATGCATTTAAGCATATCTAATATTTGTGTTAGGAACAAGTAACAGAATGGCTCAGAAAATACGAATAAACTAGTAGAATATTACGAGTATTGTCGATATAACAGACAAACATAACATAATAACTATTGTTTTACTTAATAATCTACGAAAGTTTCCTATTCTTGGGAATTATGGGTTTAACTTTGTAGTTAGCTTTAATTACATTTTCTTGTTACTGACAGCAGGAAATTGTTAACTTAGACCACGCGATCCTTTCTTTAAGAGAAGCTTATTCATACACTGTATCGACTCCCACAGTCTACTGATAATTTTTAAAGGCTTATATGAGTCAAAGACGTTATCTTGATTAGTAAATAATAATTGTACGTTCTCAAACTGAAACAAAACTATTAGGATAGCATGAAATGAAAATGATAACATGGTGTTATAACTGCCAACAACAAATATCCTTCGACAATGCAACCAGAAATAGAAATGGTGTGGCAATTCCAGTGGATGATTATGGTAATCTTCACAGTTGCAGACATAAAAAACGAAAGCCTGGATTTCCAAGTCAAAAATGTTTCAGATGTGGACAAGTCATACATTTTGATAAAAATTACAGGTCAATTTCGGGAAGGTATATTCCACTGGATTGGAATTCGGGCAAACGACATGATTGTAACGAGACGCCGGATCTAGAGATCAGAGAGCATTGGCTATCCAAAGAATTATGAAAAAAATGTAATGGAGCAAGATATGTCCCAGGTTACAAGAACTGAATCACATATTACAGCGACGTAGGAATACCTCACATCACATCAAGAACAGCCATGGGCGATTACTCTGGACACGTGTATTATTGTAATTTGATTATTTCATCCCAAGTTCCAGTTGCTGATAGCATATAGTATTTACCAAGATTTCCAGATTCTAAATGTATAATATCTCCGGCTGTAATTTGAATTTGAAATAACCTGTTCAAGAATTGCAAGAAACTTGGTCCTGCTACTATGCTCTTGACTGGCTTTTCGAGTGGTTTATTGTAGTATTCTTGTAGGGTGCCTGTTAGGCCCAGACTACTAAGATCTTCAACTAATTCAGACAAATCAACAAACTTAGAATTCCTCTTGTAGACCATAAGAGTTGCCATGGTAAAATGTCTTCGTTCCTATATACCGCGAAGTACAATATAACATTTCCCTGTTTGCACACGTTACACCTTATTCTCGAAGTTATGTTGAGTTTCTTGAGTATCTAGTTTACGCAGGTTTCGATTCGATATGTTGTTCGGTAATGGCATTATAACACTTATTAAAGAACGAGCGATATAATGAGCATTTGTATATCTCCTGTTCTATTTGTGGAAAGGAATTCAACAATTTACTTAGCGGTGTGATTTATTTAAGCACAGTAAAGGGTAAGCTAGAGTTCTGTTCAGATGAATGTTGCAGAGATTACCTCAAGAAAAACCTCTA
>DASUMD010000037.1:0-4262 GCA_036277875.1 Nitrososphaeraceae archaeon | reverse complement strand
AACCCCATAAATCTAGAATCACCACCGAGGATCTTTTTTACTACTTTAGAGGATGACTGTTTCATTAAATCACTAACATCTGTGATATTATCCAAGAATTTTGATTCATCGATTTTACGGCTCTTTAGTTCTTTTGCAATTACATTTAGCCCGTCCTGTCTTTTTGTTTCATACTCAATAACAAGAGCCAGCTGCGATAGTTGCTGCACACCTTTCACTTCGACGACGGCTCCACCATTTGTTGAAATGTTGACATCTTGCCTAATACTTCCAAGTCCCCGTGTTACCTTTTTTGTTGATCGTAGTAATCGCCCTATCGTTTGGGCTACATTTGTTATAAACAAAGGAGTGTTAGAAATAGGTTCTAGGGCAACTTCGATAAGTGGTATTCCTAGTCTATCTAGAGCAAATATCTTGCTCTCATCATCATCCTTAACTTCATTAATTATTCTGGCGGCATCTTCTTCTAAGCAAATGCTCTGGATTCCTACCCTAATACCATCAACATCTAAAAATCCGTTTCTACCAACTAGTATTGTTCTTTGAAATCCAGTGGTATTCGAACCATCAATTACTATCTTTCGCATTACGTGTAATTCATCCTCAATGGTACAATGAAGAGCAAGAGATATGGCCAATACTAATTCGAGCGCCTCTGTATTTACCATCATGGGAGGCTCTTCATCCGATTCTATCAAGCAGTTGGAAATTTTGGAGGATTGATATTTAACAGTCTTAATTTTCTTTGATTCAAAAAGGGCAGCTTGATCGTAAGACCCCATTTCACTTTGAGTCGGACGCAAGATCCTTTTAAAGGTAAAATCATGCTCAGTAGAATCAACTGTTTTGCAATTACAAAATAATTTGTTTTTTGAATCCAATTGTTGATGGATTTCGAGCCCAACTTTAACTCTATCATGAGCAGTGGGTTCACTATTGACCAAGATAATAATAATAAAAGATAACCTTATTATTATTATTTACAAATTCAAGTAATCTTTAATTCCCCCAAATAGATCAATATCAATGATTCAATATGTTAGCACTTCTTTTCTCTACATTTTTTGGAATCTTACCAAAGGGCACTGTGAGAGATGAGGGTACTTTTTTTATACTGATTTCCATTCTTGCCGGTCTTGTTGTAACCGCCTACATAATGAGAGTAAGAAGAACTAGACAAACTCAATAAACCAAGTTGTTGTCATAAGCCATGTCGTTGCCGATGTCTTGATAATAGTGTTTTTTGAGTATATTGCCTTAAATTTTAAAGCTTGAGACTTTAGATGAATTAACTATATTTGTAACTTGAGTTTTTAATGAGTCGATATCTATGTCATGATAATTGCCGTATGCATTATTTAGTTTAACTAGTGCTCGCTTCATTATAGAAATACAGATTGCTTGTTCTCCTTTTTGGTAATGCACTAAAGCAGCAGCGACAAGGATAATCCCGTTTAACAAAGCTCTTTCATCACCCTCAGTATGTTTCCATGTTCCCTCAAGAACTTCATGCGTTTTCCAATATTTCTCATTATTGAAAAGTTCGCGCGCCTTTTGTAGAGAAATTTTTTTATCAAGATCAGTTTCAACAATTCTATCCATTTCTACAATTGATCCGATCCCTGATAGTTTTGAATTTATTTTTTCTATTTCTAATTTAGAAGGAACACTCATATCAAGTTCAATAAAATGAGTTGCAATCCTGGCATCTCTAATGATAATTTCGTAATCTTGTAAAATATTTCTTGATAATGAAAGGATCGAACTTGCATCTTGTGGAAGGTACTTTTCGTTCTTTAGATATACCATGTATCTTAACAAATGATTTGCCAAATCTCTATTCTGTAATCTATTTGTGCAATATACCAAAATAAGTTATTGCATAAAAAGGAGGGTTATATGATGCCATGTTCATAAGTTCAAGCTGGAAATTGCACGACCGAAAGTACTTTAATAGGGTAAAAATAGAAGGAAGATATCAAAGGGTTTAACAAGCAGAGTTAGATTGAATAAATGTCCCAATATTTTTATGCTAAATGATTAGCTTTAGCATTTAAGGAGAGTAAACAAATATGGAGTTTCTTTCTTTTCATCAAGAGTCCACGAGCTTGGTAGACTTAAACATTCTATTATTTTCAATCCACAATCGTCTATGAATTTTCCCCATCCCCATTTGGATCTATCGCGAGAGTATCTCCTGTAGGTATGGCTTCCCATTAACGTAATACCCACATTATGTAATTTATCCCTATATTTTTCAAATTGATTTGTTATGCCATAAGATATCATTTCTCCAGATTCAGGCAAAGCTGAGATGAAGATCATGGTATTCTCAAGTTCCAATTGTGAGTAGTCTATAGAATTCGAGTCACCGTTAATAACTTGAAATTTTACGTTACTAAAAGAAGATATTTCATTTTGCAGGTTGCATAGATCTTTATCAATCTCTACTCCCACGGAATTAAGACCAACTATGCTTCCACAGAACAACAATCTTCCGTCGCCCGACCCGATATCAATGATATTTTCAAATCCCAAATCTTTTGCAACCAGAACCATTACTAATGCAGAGAGTCCCCAAGTTGGAAGAAATGGCTGATAGTTTGTATCATATTTTTTTGAACTCAGCCAAAACTGATTAATATCTCCTTCATATGAAATGCAAGGAATATTAGCGAGGGTGATGCTTTGCTCCTTGTAGTAAATTTTGTTAAACTTAAAGAAAGTTTGTAGTTTTTTCAAATGTGATTTGTCAAATAGACTTTGATGATTTGGATCTGGGATAAACTCTCTAATATGATTGTATGAATGAACCTTGTCAAGATATTCATTCTTAAGTTTAATCAAATTTTGTGCCAAATAGCTGAGATCCATTCAATTCTCACATTGGTATATATTTATGAGAAAATATTTGCTCCATCTTGGCATAAGATACAATAGTAACATTGTGGTAGGTCTAAATGATACAAGGCTATCTAAATAGGTACATCCAATTAATTAGTATTTATCAAATTACAATTTATTGCATTGAATGTCATTGTTGTTACTCGCATTAATATCGTTTTATTGAAACGAGCAAAGCATGAATGAAAGGGTACGGTATCTTATCATCATATATTTATCTCATCAGCTTCAATAGAATACTTGGAACTTCAGCGGGTCTTTTTGCGACAGGAATGTTGACTCTAGAGAAACTGGAAATTTTAGATTCCGCTGAACCGTAATTTCCATAAACTATTGCTCCTGCATGTCCCATTCTTTTTTCCTTTGGTGCAGATCGTCCGGCAACATACGCTACAACTGGTTTATTGAAACTTGTTTTTTCGATATATTGGACCAGGGATTCCTCGGCATCTCCTCCTATTTCTCCCACTACTACTACCGATTCGACCTCATCTCGATCGCTTATGAGCTCAAAAGCTTCGATCAAATTTGTTCCGTTGATTGGATCTCCACCAATTCCCAATGCTATTTTTTGGCCTATTCCTTCCCTTGACAAATGATAAGAGACTTCATACATCAGAGTCCCACTCCTAGAAAAAACTGCCGTATTTCCCTTCGTGAATGGTTGGGAAGGCATTATCCCTATTTTATTTACTGAAGGGATAATAACTCCTGGAGTATTTGGGCCTATTATCCTTGCACCATTAGTCTGTGCGTACTCTAAGGCTTCCATTGCATCACGTACTGGAACGTGTTCAGGGATAGCTACAAGTAATTTTATTCCATTATTCACCGCATCCTTTACTGCAGAAAGAAAGAATTGAGCAGGAACAAATATTCCAGATATCTTTGCATCAAAGTTCTTGCTAGCGTCCTTTACAGAATCGAAAACTGGAATTCCTTCAAATGATTGTCCGCCTTTATTAGGAGTGACACCTGCGACAATATTTGTGCCATATTCTCTCATTAACCTAGTGTGAACTGAACCAAAATTTCCAGTTATCCCCTGAATTATAACTGGTTTATTACCATGGTCAGCATCATCAGGTTTACCTACTAGAATATCAAAAATATCAAACTTTTTGGACATCTATCTGCTCAATCCTATGTACTGTACTAGTGATGAAATCGCTTCTTCTACGGTATCATACAGTTTTGCATTACTGTTAGAAAGCATTTTTTTTGATTTATCAGATTCTGCCCCTGAGATCCTGGCATAAATAGGAACACTAATCATACCATCTTCATAAGCATTTATTATGGCTTGAGCCACCAAGTCCGTTCTAACAATACCGCCGAACAAATTTACTAAAATGGCC
>DASUMD010000036.1:0-2290 GCA_036277875.1 Nitrososphaeraceae archaeon | reverse complement strand
GAGGTTAGGATGATACTTGATATTTATAAAATGTTGATAGAAGAATATCTAGCCATACCGACCCTTTCTGGATTCAAGACTGATAAGGAGAAATTTGTTGGTGCAAAGTACACTACTTGTCTAGAATCGGCAATGGCGGATGGAAAGGCATTGCAAATGGCTACGTCCCATCATTTGGGTCAAAATTTTTCAAAACCGTTCGAGATAAAATTTCTAGATAAGGATATGGTAGAACAATACGTCTGGCAAACTTCGTGGGGATTTTCTTGGAGAGTAATTGGCGCCATAATAATGGTCCATGGAGATGACAAAGGTCTTATACTCCCCCCCAAGATTTCGCCAACACAGGTCATCATTGTTCCTATTTATAAGGATGAAAGTAAGACCGTCGTCAAACAAAAGGCATATGAATTAGAGCAAAAACTAAAAGATTCTCAGATACGTGTTCAGACCGATGATAGAGACGAGTTTACCTCAGGTTGGAAATTTAATGATTGGGAGATGAAAGGAGTGCCTCTAAGAGCAAATATTGGACTTCGAGACATACAAGAAAATCAAGTCGAATTGATAAGGAGAGATACTAAGGAAAGATTTTATGTCAAAGAAAAAGAACTTGTTAGCCAAACCTTGTCCATTTTAGAGAAAATACAGTTAAACATGTTTGATCGTGCAAAGAACCTTCTTCAAGAAAAAACAAGATCTGCGACAACTTTGGAAGAACTACTCTCAGTACTTGACACAACTGGGGGTTTTGTATCGTGTAGCTGGTGTGGAAAGAGAGATTGTGAGGACCTTGTTAAGGAGAAGACAACGGCCGATATCAGAATAGTCCCATTTAATCCTAAAAATAATATTTCATCATGCATTGGATGTGGAAACCAAGAAACAATCGAAGTATATTTTGGTAGAGCGTACTAGGAAAGAGATTAAAGTTCTGAGAAGAATTGAATATTGAAGAATTATTTTCATTTTATGACGATTTTGGATATCTAGGCATCTTACTAATCAGTTTTGTTGGTAGCATCATTGTCTTTGTTCCTGTCCCATATTTTCCGGTGTTGATTACAGCAGCATTTAATGAAAACTTGGATCCTACACTGATTGCACTCTCAAGTGCAATAGGCGCAGTGATAGCAAAATTGATTATTTTCTATGCCAGTTATTATGGTAGAAATATTCTCAGTTCAAAAATTAAGGTAAAAATGGTTCCTCTACAGAGATTACTTGCCAGGTATGGTGCTATAGGTGCATTTGTTGCAGCCGTTAGCCCAATACCAGATGATATCGTGTATATTCCATTAGGTCTTGCTAAATATAGTCCATGGAAATTTGCAACAGCGACATTTCTCGGAAAGTTTTTATTAAACGAAATTTTCGTTTTGGGAGCTATCTATTTTGGAAAGCCCTTTGTAAACAACCTTATGTCTAATTCAACAAATATAGATTACCTTATCATAGTAACTATTGCTAGTATAGCAGCTTTGGGAGTAATAGTTTATTTTGCCTTGAAAATAGACTGGGCAAAAATTATCGGACACTGGTTTCCGTGGACTTTGGACAAGGACCAAGGAAATGGCAAATAGTAACTACTATTTTTTTTCTATCTCAAATATTTTGTTTATTTTTCTTGCTTAGACGCAAATGTGCTATCCCTAAGAAGGTTATCTGGAAGAGCATTGCAATAACTACTGACATTGATATACCATCGATTCCATATTGTTTTCCAAGAATAACAATAAGAATAATCTGCGTAACTTGATATGTTATAGAAGAAAATAGTACGTAGCGGGTTAGTTTCATTGCCAAGAACTTTGAGTTAAGCATACTCGTAATCATCATTGGAATGATCGCGAGACTCAGAATTCTTATGGAATTTAGTGAATTAATATAGTTTGGAAAGAAGACTTGGAGAATTATGGGCGCTAGAATGTATACCAGTATGGTTATAATTATAGAAAGAGCTATTCCATATAATCGAAGTCTGTTTCTTTTTCTTCCACTTGACTCTTCAGGTATTAAATATTGATAGAAGCTGACTGAAATCATACTAAAAAACATCAAGAACTGAAATCCCAATTGATAATATCCCAGAATTGTATATCCGTAAATTGGAGCAATAATTAATTTATCAAAATACAAAAGCAATGCGTTGGAGAGATTATAAGAATATAGATGCAATGATGTTTTAAATTCTTTTGCAATCTTATCAAAGCTTTTACTAAATTGTGGAATAGTCTTAAAGTAAGTAATGCTAAAAGCAAAGAAAGAGATTATGAAGCCTATAATAATT
>DASUMD010000035.1:0-3950 GCA_036277875.1 Nitrososphaeraceae archaeon | reverse complement strand
ACAGGCGATGGCATTGATAATCTGTTAAGCTGGATTGAAGTAAAAATTTCACCCCCAATTTATGGCCTTGCGACTCCTTAACGCTGTCCTATAGATGCTAACTGCTTCCTTTATCAAATATCACGAGACAGCGACTTTTTTTAAACAATTGATTTAATCGTGAACTCATACTCGTTCCAAGACCCAAAGTAGGATTTGGATGATTGATAACCCGGCACCATTAACACATCCAATTCTTGAAAAATAAGGGTTATGTTTGGCTTATTTATGTAATGGAATTCAGTTTGACCTACCTATTCCTTTGAATCGTCTTCTGTGTCTCCTGCTTGTCCCGGTTCAGGTGCAGGTTCTGGTTCAACGTCTCCAGGTTCCTCAGGTTCAGGTTCCACCTGTCCCATTTGTAAATGCATGTCACTTGATTCTGACATGATCTTACTGAAGCCTCAAAAGTATTTATGGATTTATAACGAAAATGGGCTTTGTGATATAAAAAATAAAAAGATGTATGCATCAATATCTGCATCAATATCTTTGCACTTTAGGGATGGCAAGCTATAATGTCTAATTACTAGTAATAAAATAACTTGTTAAATTTATCTGAAAACAACTAAAATGTCAAGTGCGCGAGTCACTCCAAATATGATTTGACCTCATTTATTGACTACGATACTTAACATCTGTTCAAACTTATCAACTGTAATTTTCCAATCATATCTAAGAGCATTTCTTCTGGCATTTTGGCAATAATCATAATACTCTTGCTTTCTATTGTCCCAAAGATCTTTGAAGTATAATATTGCGTTTATAATTTCATATTGTGTTGGATTTACCAAAAGTCCAGTTTGTCCACTTATGATAGTTTCCCTTGGACCAGATATATCACTTGCTATTATTGGGGTTCCTGCTGATTGGGCTTCTAAGGACGTAAGGAGAAATGTTTCAAAGCGTGAGGGAGAAACAAAAACATGTGCAGACTGGAACGCATCTATCAGTTTTTCTTCATTAACGTAAGAGGAATATATAACGTTGGAAAATTTTATTTCAAGATCTTTAACGATATACTCAAGAGGTCCTGCACCGAATATATGGAAATTCAGGTTTTTCTCTTGTGAATCGTTTATCTTTCTAATTACGTCTGCTAATATATCAATACCCTTCTGGTATACCATCCTTCCAGCAAACATCACAGTAAATGTATTCTTCTTCTGACCGGGAATATAGCGAACTGTATCTACTCCATTTGGAAATTTGTAAATATTCCTATATCGCCAGGATTGCAACATCCTTTGGTCTTCCGTGTTAAGAACATGAAATGCATCAAATTTCTCACTCAGTGATTTATTTACTACTCTATAGTATAATCTCGTCATCATATTTCCTTTTTCAGGAAATAATCCATGATACCCAGAAATGATCTTTAAATTTCGATTTCTACCTATTTTAAGTAAGGATACAATCACTTCATTTACGGGAAAGGCATTATTAAAATATAATACATCAATATTCTCAATCATCTTTGCAATTTGTCTAGTCGCAGATATAGTTGGTATTACAAACAATCTTTGATAATTTTCATACTCAAAAATCTTAACGCCCTGTCTCGACAAATTTTTTTGAATAATTTTATTTTTGTTGTCTCCATACTTGGTCGTCAATATAATAATTTGATGCCCTCGAGTAGAAAGTATAGTCGCTACTTGTTCAACCCATTTCTCAAATCCACCGCCGTAGCCTAAGTTTAGAACACTATAAAATGCTATTTTCATTTTTCCACTATTCTTGTTTTGCCCATAAAATTCTTATAAACTTTGTATGGCTGTATTAAAATACCATCCTATTATTTTGTTACTAATCATCGGGGACATTAGGATGGTAGTGGGTATGTCTATTGGAGGACAAGATATAGTCTTGAATATCAATTGAATGGAACTCACTAGGGAAAATAACAATAACGACGTGGACTTACCACTGCAAGGACTGTTGTTCAAATCTTTCGCATGAAACCAACTGGGTACAATTCTCAATCTGCTTTCTACTATGGAATCTTGCCTTTGACCTACAGCAGACCCTGTCTGCTGTGCTTTTTCTACCATCCTAGTATTTTTGCAGACTTCTCAGCAGCATCATCTAATGCTTGCTTTGGTTCCTTAATGCCATACTGGACCTCATTTATTGCTTGTCTTATGTGCTCAGCTATAGATGGATATTCTGGTATAGTAGGTCTACCATGTCCAAATTGAATTAGAGAAAGCATTTCCTGTGAATAGGGTAATGTCCGTTCAAAGAGCTTTGAATAATTCCCTTCACCTATTGACTTTTGCGTAGGAAGGTATAGATATTTGGCTAGCCAGGGTGCAAGAATCCTTGGCTCCAGCATTATTGTAATCAGTTCCCATGTTAATTCCTTGTTTTCTGATACTGTAGGTATACTTAAAATCCACCCTCCCATCATCGTCGTTATTGTCCGGTTACCTTTATTTGGAACAGGAAACATTGGTATGAATCCTATTTTCTCTTCAAAATTTGATATTTTTTGATCTGCTTGTGGAAACCAAAGTGGTATCCACTGTCCGCCTAAATATATGGCAAACTTCTTTAGTGCAAACTCTTCATCCAAGTTCTTTGAATCTCCATTTTCTGGTTTTATTCCAGCATTAGCTTGCTCCTTTATGAACTCCATGGCTCTTACTCCTTCAGTACCATTATATGATGGAAACCAGTATTCTCCTTTTGTAGGATGTCCACCTCTAGATTCGATTATATTTCCTCCAAGCATCCATAAGTATGGGTACCATAGGTCAGGTGATAATGCAGCATCGAAAAGTATAGTGCCTTGTATTTCTCTGACTTTTGTTTTATTATTTACTTTCATTGCAGAATCAATATAGCCTTGCCAAGTTTCTAAGCTACTGGAATTAACGCCTGCTTCATTTAAGAGGTCTTTCCAATACCATATCCCTCTAACGTCAGTCCATGCCCATACACCATATATTGATTCGTTATATGTCATGCCATCTAGATTTGACTGATACCAATCTGAAGATCGTCCCCACTTTTGTACCCTATCACTAAGATCAGTTACGAGTCCTTTCTCAGCGAATTCCCCTAGCCATATTTGATCTACAGATACCAAATCAATTGAACGGCCAGATTGATTGGATAACGCGTTTATTAATTTCATTCTAGTATTATTATATAGATTATTAGCATCAATAGCGATTTGAATATCTAAATTTGGATGTCTCTGTCTTAATTCTTGTAGTGCAGGTTGTATAAGTGCCTTCCACCTAATAGGATCACCAAGGTTGGTTAGTATCGCATTAAGAGTAATCTGTTCTTTTTGCTGTTGAATACCATCTGCTTGTTGTGGGAACGAAAAAGCAATGTTAACCGGATACGCGAAAAGACTGCTAAGCAATGCTATCGCAAGTGTTACACCACTGAATGATGATAGTTTATATCTGTTTATGTTTTTATCCGTGTTATATTGATAAATAATTCTATCTTTAAGGATTTCTCCAAAATGAAAGTGAAATCTACAATAATATTTCATTTTGCAGTTCCAATATCTTCAGATAATTCATTTGCAGGGATCTAATCCCACCTTATCTATAGCAGTTCTCCAATTGGACTAAGGAGATTGGATGTGACTTTATGGGAAAACTTATCAACTATGACAATGAGTTAACTTGAAAAAAGTTCATCTTGTGAATACGCACTTCCAAGGAAGATGTAATTCATACTGCGTCTGAAGTACCAGAATTTAAAGTCAGGTTATAATGATGTAATCAATTATAGAAGTCAAAATGCTACTTAATTTTTCAATAGCTTGTCAATGGTCTGAACAAGGGCCCGCAGGTGTATGGGCTTTTGAACTTGTTTATCATACCTTAACTCCTTCAGATCGTCCCCATTTATCTCAAAAGCACTCATTAGTATTATTTTAATAT
>DASUMD010000034.1:0-10680 GCA_036277875.1 Nitrososphaeraceae archaeon | reverse complement strand
TAGTAACAATATTCATTACAGACATTTCTTATACACTGTTGGACCCTAGGGTACAAGGTAACTAATTTATTGCAAAAAGAATTACTGGTAGGTCTATTAAGATCTCGTAGGGGCATTATTGGAGTATCAATTATTGGGTTTCTATTGTTATTGAGCGCAGTCGCACCATTAATCATCCCAATTGAATCCTATTTTATGTGGAGTAATCCAAATTATTGGATTAATAATCCAAAAACAGCCGCACCTTCTTGGACTAATTTTTTTGGACCCAAAGATTTTGAGCATGTATCGTTAGATATGAGCGACGCAAAGGTTATTTCAGAATCATTAGAAGGGATTAGAGCAGATAACTATAGATTCGAAATCAATATGCAAGCCGATAGCTTTCCTGATGACATTATCTTTCTATACTCTGTTAAATATGGTGATATCCCTCCAGTTTTGCAAATTGACATTAACAGACCTGACAACAATACTTTTACTGTTTATTATTCGTCATTACCTCCAGCGAGTAACATGAATACTACTTTCTCAGACAGGATCTTTTCTACAAACGAAATTATCAGAGATGCTTTGAATCAATACCAAAGTTACTTTAATTATTCAATATCTGGTCTTGAACCACAAGTGGTAATATTTTCAGATACTACTGAACCAGACGTCCTTAAGGGAGTGTACCAAATATCAGAAAGATTTTTTTTATTTGATAATTACAGCAGCGTTGAAGATGCCGGGTTAATTCTTGGAGGTAAAGTATTCGGTATCATAGGAACTGATGACTTGAGAAGAGATCTTGCTGTTGGGATCATATGGGGGACTCCTATAGCATTGTTCATAGGGCTAACTGTTTCCATTTTTTCGGTAGCTATTGGACTGTTTTATGGTGTAGTAGCTGGATACAGAGGAAAGAGAACTGATGAAACAATGATGCGAGTAAATGATATATTTTACGCGTTACCAACGTTGCCGCTCCTTATTCTTCTTACGATTATTTATGGGAGTAACATCTTTCTAATAATTGGATTTTTACTAATTTTTAGCTGGATGGGAACTGCAAAAGTGATTAGAAGCATTGCATTACAGATGCGCAATTTTCAGTATGTTGAAGCAGCTAAACTAATGGGACAGTCAGATTTAAAGGTAATTTTTAAACACATAATTCCACAACTACTTCCACTGACATTTGCAAGTGTGGCAATAGCTGTTCCTGCAGCTATTCTTACCGAAGCCGCATTGAGCTTTCTCGGTTTAGGAGATCCATCATTACCTACTTGGGGACAACTACTTCATGAAGCAAATACCGCAGATGCTGCGTCACGAGGTATTTGGTGGTGGATTGTGCCTCCTGGACTTATGATAGCATTAACCGCCCTGGCTTTTTTCTTGATTGGAAATACACTGGATGCTATTGCAAACCCATTAAGAAACAAGAATCAGAAACTTTGAAATATTTGAATTGGAGTTTGATTAGTCTATTAACACTGCAGCTCTGATTTGTACAAAAATTTATGTCGATTATCTCCGAAACTATTTTTAATCATTTTTCTTTGCTTCTATAAAATCCACAAAGTAGAAGAGATAAGATCTTTCGTTTATTTTCATTATCCATGGTATATATGATTCTTTATTATTTATTTTATATCCAAATTTTTCTACAATTTTTCTGATTTGGATTGAATCAAGTTTATCCTTACCATTATTGTTCACAAAATGGTAAGGATCAATCAAAATAAGTTTTCCATGGTTTTTGATGCAACTATTCACAGAAGAAATTAGCGTGTACAGATCGACTCTATCAACAATATTCAATGCAATTATGCTCTGAAAGAATTTTGATTCAAAGGGAAGATTTATCGCATCTGCTACAATAAATTCTACATTTCTACTTTTTTTATCATGCATTATTTTTCTAGCTTCTAGTATGAATGAGAATGAAAGATCTACTCCAAAGACATATGTCAATTTTTTTGACAATTCAAAGGTGCTTGATCCGAAAGAACATCCAATGTCCAATCCAACCCCATTTAAGTTCAAGTTCTTGTTAGACAGCATTTTGTAAATGTGATCTGGTTTTATTTGCTTTTTCAATAAAGACAATAGCCTATCATCTGAAGGGTAACCCTGATGAGTATTCAAGTAAGATTTATACCAAATATTGTTCTCCTCGTAGCGATCGTTATATGTTGGACTATGAATCTTTGCGCCTTCCGATCTAAGAAAGGACTTGAGTTTAGAAGATTTAGAATTTATTATCCATTTACCATATGTTATAATTCTTTGACGAGCGTATTCATGAAAATTTTCCAACAATATAGGAACACCTTGAATAATGGGGTATTTTGAGTTACAAACTTTACATGAAAGAAATCCTTCTATGCATTCATCTTTTAAGTCTAGAAATGATTCTAGTCTTAGGCCTATCTTTTTACAGGAATTATTAACACAACATAAATCAGAAGCAATTTTTTTTATCATATATCATTACTTTACATCTAAATGATTGAGTATACATCTTATTCATTCGTCGTTCATTTTCGAAATTATTGAATACATTTTTTCATACGATGAGATAATGTTTCTCTTGTTAGTATAGCTTTGCTTGATTCTATTAATTCTTTTTTCAAGAATATTCTTATTCTTGATTATTATATCGAATAATCTAGCGGATTCTTCATTATATTTTTTTAAATGTTTTATTAATTGCTTGTTGTCCGCAAGAAGTGACGATATAAGTGATGAATTGTCAGTCAGTATGCTTTCAAAGAGGAGTTTTTGAAGGTAAAAAGTAGTTCCGGAAACTCTCTTTAGTAGTGTGATATTTTCATTGCTTAATGTGCTAGCCAGTAATAAATTTACGTAGTAAATCATTCCTAATATTATTGCCATAATTGAATCATGAGATTTTGGGTCTTTGATTACTATTGTTCTCGCCCCCTTAAATAATGATCTTACTAACTTTTTCTCTTTATTTTCGTTCCTTATTGGTACCAACAATAATTTAGTATCACTCAACTTCTTAGCTCCTGGACCAAACATTGGATGAATCGACAGAGGAATCAAGTAATCTGGAATATTTAGCAAAGAATTAAAGATGTCCAGTTTAAGTGAAGATATCTCTACTATGCAGGCTCCTTTTTTCATCATTAATGTGCATTTATTAATTACAGGAATTGTTATCCTAATTGGTACACACACAATAACAATGTCCGCCTTGCTTACACAATGTTGCAGTGATTTGCAGACAGTTATATTACCAGCGAATTTTTTTGGATCTAATTTGATCTTTCTCTTGTCATACAATAATACCTTAAAATTATTTTTTTTTGAAAAATAGTTACAGAACCACAAACCCATTTTTCCAACTCCTACTATTGCGACTGATTTAGCCATAATATCACACATTCATAACTTCTCTTACTATTTTTAATCCATCACTTAGTAATTTAATTGGTTGACATGCTGAAATTCTAATGAAATCAAAATATGATTCTCCAAAACCAGTTCCCGGAGCTACTGCAACTCCCTCATTTAAGAGATCAAATATTAACTTACTTACATCGATGTTATTTTTGAGTCTGAGGAAGTAATACATACCACCATCTGGATTGATGAAATCGCAAGGAATGTCCTTTAGTTCCCTTCTTATGAAATCTAACCGTTTCTTCATTAAAGTCGCATTGTTAGTAACATTACTTTTCATTGCAGCAACAGCAGCATATTGCATTGGTTCTGCTACACTCGTTACAGCAATTGCCTGAATCTTGGAAATTTTATCTATGATATCTTTTGAAGCTATCGCATATCCCACTCTAAAGCCTGTCATAGCGTGACTTTTTGAAAATGAGGAAACCATTATGCTCTTATCGTATTCAAATTCGAGGATGCTCCTATAAGGAATGTAGGAATACATTGAGTACACCTCATCGCTTAGAACAAAGATGTTATTTTTCCTAGCCAACTTAAGGATGTACTCAATTTCTCTTTGATGGATTATTTTTCCTGTTGGATTATTCGGAGAGTTTAGAACTATCATTTTGGTATTAGGTGTTATCATCTTCTCTAATTCTTCCAAATCTAGATCCCATTTTTGTTCCACGGTGGTCTTGATTGCCTTAACTTTTACACCGATAAAATTTGCACAATCTCTGTAAGCAGGCCACGCGGGTTCAAAAATGACCATTTCATCGCCAACTGATAATGAAGAAACCATTGCGCTAAATACTGCAAACCTTGCCCCGGGACTAACTATGACATTATCATCTCCTACTGATCTCTCTTTTGCAATTGACTTTCTTAGTAGAGGAATTCCAGTCGTTTGAGTATAGTGAACACGTTGTTTCTCAAAAGTTTTCAATAATTCATGTTTGACACTAACGGGAGGCATATAATCGGGCTCACCAACTTCCAGATGAATTATCTTCTTACCCTCAGATTCTAATTGTTTCGCCTTCAAAAACATGGCCATGTGGTCTAGCTTTGTTTCTTTGTTTGAAGTTTTTTCCTTTTGAATTTTTATTGACTCTAAAAATAATAAATTCAATAGCCTTCCTATAAACTCATTATTCATTCCTACTTGCGTTCCCATATCATGAACATACCTCGCTATCTCTTGTTCAACGGAAATATCCTCTATTTTCATCATCAGATTATTTTTGATATTTCCGATTTGGCTTGCTATATTCATTCTTTTATGTACAAGTTTTATTATCTCTGCAGTTACAATTCGCATGTCATCGCGCAATTTTTCTAATTTGAGTTCCTTTTCTTCGCTCATTTTTTTCCTTCACTCAGAATAGGTGGTATTAGCTTCCATCTAATCGCGTGGTCAGCCAAAATCAATGAAACTAACGACTCTACTACTGGTATAGCTCGAGGAACAACGCAGGGATCGTGTCTTCCAGGAACAATAATGTCACATTCAGAATTGGAAACCAAATCTACTGTTTTTTGTTTTTTTGCTATGGATGATGCTGGCTTGAATCCAATTCTTATTACTAATGGCATTCCATTAGTCAAACCTCCTAATATTCCTCCAGAATTGTTCGTCTTTGTTATTATCTTGTTATCCTCAGAGAGTACATACTCGTCGTTATTTTCAGAACCTTTTAGTTTTGTTCCTGAAAAACCAGATCCAAATTCTATAGCCTTTACGGATGGAATGCTAAATAACGCTTTACTGAGATCAGATTCCATTGAGGAGAATATTGGTTCGCCCAAACCTACTGGTAATCCCACAGAGATAGACTCGACAATACCTCCCAGAGAATCTCCATCTTTCCTTGCATCGATAATAGCAGATTTCATTTTCTCAGCAATTTCAGGATTAGGACAGCGAACATCATTTGCATATCTATTTTTTTTTGATTCTTGATAAGATAAAGATTTGTAACTAATTTGACCTATCTGAGTAGTATAAGCAATGGTTTCTATTCCCAACGTGTGATTCAAGAGCTTTTGTGCTATTGCACCACCCATGACCATGGTTGCTGTTAATCTACCAGAAAATCTACCGCTTCCTCTATAATCGGCATATCCTCCGTATTTTACGAAAGATGGATAATCTGCGTGACCTGGTCGTGGACTATTCTTTATCACCTCATACGGTTTAGAATCTGAATCTTTGTTCCATATTATCGCACATATGGGAGCTGAAGTAGTATATCCATTAAAAACTCCCGACAAAATTTCTACTTTATCTTCTTCTTTTCTCTGGGTTGTAATTATTGATTGTCCCGGTTTTCGCTTGTCTAATTCAAACTGTAGATCTGATTCAGAGAGAGGAAGTCCAGAAGGACATCCATCCAATACCATTCCGATGCATCTTCCATGACTTTCACCGAAACTAGTTAAAGTGAATTGCTCACCCAAGGTATTACCAGTCATTTTATAGATATTGATACCATTTGTATGTCATATATATTGCCTTTATGTTAATTTACTATATTAGCAAAAAACTTGACGAAGTTAATATGATGAGTCAAGACTGATTAAATTTAGCGCCGATCTTTTTCATGTCTTGTATAAAAGACGGGTAAGAAACATCAACTGATTCTACACCATCCACAACAGATTTTTCTGTGATCATGGCCGCTATTACGAAGCTCATAAAAAGCCTATGATCATTATGTGAATCAATGAGTGCACTCTTTAATTTTTTTGGAGAAACAATGGTAATTTCATCAGGTAATATCTTTGTTTTAACTCCAAATTTTCTAAATTCAGATGCAATAATTTTTAATCTATCTGTTTCTTTGTAACGTGTGTGAGATACTCCATATATCCTCACAGGATTTCTTGATTTCAAAGATAAAATAGCCACAACCGGAAGCAAATCTGGTGTATCTGTTAGATCAAATTCCCCTCCATCTAGTTCTTGGATACCCTTAGTCTTCACAGTCCCATTTCTCTTGTCTATACTAATCACTGCACCAATTTTCTTTAGGATTTCAAGAATCTTTGAATCACCTTGTGGTAACGAAAAATCCAAATTACTAACTGTAATCTCACCACCTACCAGTGTACCTGCAGATAGTAACAATGATGCCGTAGAAAAATCTCCTGGTACAGTAAAAGTGGTTGGTACATATCGATTATTGAAGATATTATACTTTCTATAATCTTTAGAATGCTTTACTCTTGCACCAAATTTGGACATTACATTAAGTGTAGATTGTATATAGGATTTTGAGACCTGTTTTCCTATAACGCTTAGAGAAATTCCTGATTTTGCGCGAACTCCTGCAATTAGAATTCCTGAAATAAACTGGCTTGATATAGAACCATCGATAGTAATGTTGCCTCCATTAATTCCTCTTCCCTGTACAATAATAGGGGCCTTACCATTTTTTCTGGTAGAAAAACTATTAACCCCAAGTTGTTTCAAAGCTGCTAATAATGGTCGCATAGGTCTTTTCCTAATACTATCATCTCCCGTGATTACAACGTATCCATCATTTAGTAAGGAGGAAATAGCAGTAACAAAACGCATAGTTGTTCCAGAGTTCTCTACATTAATAACATTATCCGGAATTTGTAAAGTGTCTTTTCCAGAAACAATTAATCCCTTATCGGTTCTCTTTATTCCTACTCCCAATTCTCTGCATGCATCAATTGTTGCAATCGTGTCTCTTGATATGAGGGGATTAATTATATGTGAATTTCCGTTTGCCAAGGAAGAAATGAAAATGGCTCTGTGTGTATAGCTCTTACTAGGCGGACACGTGATGTTACCATTCAACAAAGACCTTGTTACAACTATTTTACCCAACTTCTCTCACTGTCGATGCTTTTTGATTGTTTGTTCTCGAAATTATGAGCCTTCCATCTAAATTAGATAATACTGACTTAATTTTTTGCACCTCACTTTCACGTACTATGGCAGCGATGGCAGGACCGTTCCCAGATATACTAGCTGCAAGTGCCCCATTTTCTAGACACATCCTAGTGATAGTGTAACTATTTGAAAGTAATGAGGATGTTAAAACTCCATTTAATTTCATGGCTTTCCAATATTGCCCCGAATAGGCCAGTTGAAAAGCTTCCAGATAAATATCTGAGAGCAATTTAAGCCTAGTAACATCTCCCCTTTTTTTGATATTTGGTAAAAATATCACAGCGCTTATGTCTGTAGGTGAATTTTCTCTTTTCCATATTTTTCTCTTGTAGTTATCTGTGGTAACAAACCCACCATAATAACACGCAGTTGAATCGTCATATGCCCCGGTAATAGTTGTCTTTGCATATAATGATGCGTTTATTGCACTATTTAGTACAGATTCATCACTGATCTCTTTATTAGTTAATGAAATACATGCAAGCGCTACTGCATTTGATACTGCACTTGAACTTTTCAATCCCATCCCTGAGGGTACCTCTGATTTTATATTAATCAGTAATTGATTATTGTTGATATACTTTGATTGAAGTACATCATAGATTATTTTTTTTATCATAAGACTTCCCCCACCTTTCTGAAAAATTAATCCCGAACCCTTCTTTGATATTATTTCTACTTTGACGTTTAGTGAAATTCCCATTGCAGATCCATATCCTGTTGCAACAGCGTTCACTATAGATATGGCACCATGAACTATTGATGTCACCTTTATAGTCAAGTAGGTTCACCAAACATTCCAAACAACACCTTTTTCATAGAATCTATTGGGGGATCCATCTTAAGCCATATTTTAAATGACGCAGTTGCCTGTTCTAGTAACATTTCATAACCGTAAACCACTTGAGCACCAGCAGTTTTAGCATTTTCTATTAATTTAGTATTTATCGGCCTATAAACAATATCGTATACGATCGAATTCTTGCTTATACTGGCAGACTTTATCAAACTCTCCTCATTACTCATTCCAAGCGGAGTAGTGTTTACTATGAGATCGGACTTGTAGGCAATTTTCTGAACGTCATCATTGGAAATGATGCTTGCATTTAATCCTAATTTTTTGACGAGATTTGCTAAGTTTGTTGATCGTTCAGTATTCCTATTAAAAATATTGATATTTGCAATTCCTTTTTCTCCCGAGAGTGCAACAACCACTGCTCTAGCGGCACCTCCTGCTCCCAAAATCATTACTTCAATGCCATTAAAACCAACCTTTCGCTTACGTAATGGTCTTATGAAACCTGCGACATCCGTATTGTACGCGCAAAATTTTCCCTCTTCATTATTGACCGTATTTGCTGCTCCAACCAACTGAACTGTCTTGTCACAACGGTCAACATAATTCAAAACCTTAACTTTGTGTGGCATTGTTACATTAAACCCGCCGATGTTAATGGATCGCAAAGAATCGATAGAATTTTTTAACTGACCTTCTTGAACCCTGAAGGCAATATAGCTGCAATTAAGCCCTAGAGTATTGAATGCAGCATTGTGAATTGCGGGAGATAACGAATGATCTAAGGGATCACCAATTATGCAATAAGTCTTAAAATCTGTACTCATTTACTTTTCAGATTGTTTCCAATTCTATCGTATATTTTTTTCATTAGTACAATGTCAAGTTGGCCTGGGGCTAACGGATTATCCAATGAAGCATAAGTAAACGGTGAGCCTCCGTACAAAATGCATAATAACCTTGATAATATGCCATGTTCTCCCATTGCAAATGCAACCAATTTTGTATTGGTGTTGTTGTCGTAAAGTGAAAGTAATTTGAAATTATCTTCAAAAGTTCTTGCTGTGGTGACCAATTTAACATAATTGCTGTACTTAGACATATCTTCAAATTTTTCTAAAAGAGTTGACAAATTTGGTGTTTTTTTAAAGTCATGAGAAGATACTAGTATTGGGATTTTATTTTCCTTTAGAAATTGCCTCATCTCTTTATCTTTTTTTATGATAGAGATCTCTATATCAAGTAACATTGGGCTTGCCCCAGCCAATTTCTTTAATAATGAAACATGTTCGCTGTGACCTCCATCAAAATATCCACCTTCATCCTTCGATCTCAATGTAAAGATTGCTCTATTTTTTATCCTACTTGATATATCTAAGGCGTAATCTAATTCCTTGTAAATCGTATGGTCAAATCTAATTTCCACATAATCAGCTTGTTTCTGTATGGCCCTAGTAATCAACTTTGGTAACTTATCAGCCGAATCTGTCGCCAGAGATACACAAACTTTGAATTTATTTGTAACCAATTTGATCAGGCTTTTCTATTCAATAATTTAGCAGATTTGCGTTAGCCAATTCAGCTCCAATACCATATCCTAATAAGGCAATTCCAGTTCCTAAAGCAGACATCTCTATTCCTCCTTTCACCCAACTTTTCTTCGCTAACTTTGCTTTTTTGGCACCGATTAAGAATGAAGAAGTGAGACTAATTGCAATAGCTATCCATAATGCAAATTGAAGAGGTACTAAACCTGTTTTAGATAGTAGGTATGGTAGTATTGGCAAAATCCCACCAATGATAAAAGAGGCAAACATAATAAGAGCTCCTTTGATAGGGTTGCCGACAATGCCCAAGTTCAATCCCAATTCTTCCGTTAACATAGTTTTGAGCCACACTCTTTTATTCGATGTAATCTTATCTGTAACACGCTTTACTAAATCTTCATCAAAGTCTTTAGCTCGATAAATTTCTTCAATTTCCATTCGTTCTTTTTCAGGATATGCTTCCATTTCGTATTCCTCTCTTTTTATTTCAGATTCTAGAATCTCCCTTTGGGACTTTAGTGCCAAATAGTTTTGTACTGCCATTGCCTTTGCACCAGTGAACATTCCCACAAGGGCAGCTAATATAATAAAGTCAGCTGAGCTGTTTGCCCCACCGACACCAGCAACAATTCCTAACGAAGTATTTATTCCATCACCAAATCCAAATACAAAATCTCTAATATGATTGGATTCTTTGATATGGGGTTCAACATGTGCTGTGCTTTTCAACACAAGTATTTCGCATGTTCGGTAATTTAACAATAACAGAGAATATGGCTTCATCGGCATAAAATATTCCATAATTTAGATTTTGAGACTCCATTACCATATCAATATGAAGTGTATCCCGCGGGCAGGATTTACTCCAGAAGAGCTTGAAATCAAATCTGTTTGAGCCTGCGACTCTTCGGTCGCTGCAAATGTTAGCCCGATAGGCTGTTTCACGAGGTTAGCAATTTTTGCCGACTACTACAGCCGAAAGCTCTACCAGGCTGAGCTACCGC